>CAZVVS010000076.1:0-15426 GCA_964630585.1 uncultured Gordonia sp. | reverse complement strand
CTTCTGCATGGACTCAGCGGTCGGCGAGTCGTTGCGGCGCGACTCCTCCCACTCGTCGATGGCGACGATCGCCTCGTCGACCGGGACCCCGTTGAGCTGGGTGCCGTCGCGGAACCGGAAGCTGACCGCATTCGCGGCGACATCGCGTTCGCCGGCGAGCAGCATGAAGGGCACCTTGGCGGTGGTGTGGTTGCGGATCTTCTTCTGCATACGGTCGTCGGAGTAGTCCACCTCGGCGCGCACCCGGCGGTTGCGCAGGCGGTCGACCACCGTCTGCAGGTGCGGCGCGAATGTTTCGGCGACCGGGATCCCGACGACCTGGACGGGCGCCAGCCACACCGGAAAGGCACCGGCGTAGTGCTCGGTGAGGACGCCGAAGAACCGTTCGATCGACCCGAACAGCGCGCGGTGGATCATCACCGGACGTTTCTTGGTGCCGTCCGAAGCGGTGTATTCGAGCTCGAAGAGCTCCGGCTCGAAGAAGTCCAACTGCAGCGTCGACATCTGCCAGGTGCGGCCCAGCGCGTCCTTGACCTGCACAGAGATCTTCGGCCCGTAGAACGCGGCGCCGCCGGGATCGGGCACGAGCTCCAGGCCGGAGGCCTCCGCCACCTGTCGCAGGGTCTCGGTGGCCTCCTCCCACACCTCGTCGGAGCCGACGTACTTCGCCGGGTTCTTCGTGGAGAGCTCGAGGTAGAAGTCGTCGAGTCCGTAGTCCTTGAGCAGTTGCAGCACGAACTGCAGGGTGCTCGTCAGCTCGGCGTTGACCTGCTCCTGCGTGCAGTAGATGTGCGCGTCGTCCTGGGTGAACCCGCGAGCCCGGGTGAGGCCGTGGACCACACCGGACTTCTCGTACCGGTACACCGATCCGAACTCGAACAGCCGCAGCGGCAACTCGCGGTACGAACGCCCGCGAGATCGGTAGATGAGGTTGTGCATCGGGCAGTTCATCGGCTTGACGTAGTAGTCCTGGCCGGGCTTGCGGACCGTGCCGTCCTCGTTGTACTCGGCATCGAGGTGCATCGGCGGGAACATGCCGTCGGCGTACCACTCGAGGTGCTTGGACACCTCGAACAGGTGCCCCTTGGTCACGTGCGGGGTGTTGACGAACTCGTACCCGGCCGCGGCGTGTTGCTCGCGCGAGTAGTCCTCCATCTCCTTGCGGATGATCCCGCCCTTGGGGTGGAAGACCGGCAGGCCCGAGCCGAGCTCGTCGGGAAAGCTGAACAGGTCCAGTTCGGCGCCGAGCCGACGGTGGTCGCGCTTCTCCGCCTCGGCCATGCGGTCGAGGTAGGCGTCCATCGCCTCCACCGACTCCCACGCGGTGCCGTACACGCGCTGCAGGTCGGCCAGCGACTGGTCGCCGCGCCAGTACGCCGCCGACGTCCGGGTGAGCTTGAACGCCGGGATGTATTTGGTGGTCGGGACGTGCGGTCCACGGCAGAGATCGCCCCAGATCCGTTCCCCGGTGCGTGGATTCAGATTGTCGTAGGCGGTGAGCTCGGCGCCGCCGACCTCCATGACCTCGTCGTCGTCGGCCGCGCCCTTGTCGTCGATCAGCTCGAGCTTGAACGGTTCGCCGGCCAGTTCGGCGCGTGCCTCGTCGGTCGAGGCGTACACGCGTCGGGAGAACCGCTGCCCCGACTTGATGATCTTGCGCATCGAGCGCTCGAGCGTGTCGAGATCGTCCGGGGTGAACGGCTGCTCGACGTCGAAGTCGTAGTAGAAGCCGTCGGTGATCGGCGGCCCGATCCCGAGCTTCGCGTCGGGAAAGTGGTCCTGCACGGCTTGGGCGAGCACGTGCGCGGCGGAGTGGCGGATCACACTGCGGCCGTCCTCGGTGTCCGCGGCGACGGGCTCGACGTCGACGTCGGCGTCGGGCGCCCACGACAGGTCGCGCAGATTGCCGTCGGGATCACGCACGACGACGATCGCCTCGGGGCCCTTGTTGGGGGCGTCGAGGTCGCGCAACGCGGCGCCGGCCGTCGTCCCCGCGGGCACCCGGACGGTGGCGGGCACGGCGGACTGGGGTTGCGACGACACGGACGGACTCCTTGGGCGTTGGGTGGATTCAGGCGGGGAAGACAGTTCGCCCTAGATCGTATCCGTGGTGTGTCGCGGTGGAGTGTGGTGGGCCTCCCGCGGTCTTACGCAAACTCAGCAGGCCCACACCGACCGGAGGTCGGCAGGAATGTTCTGGTGGTCCCAGCTGGGTTCGAACCAGCGACCCCTCGCGTGTGAAGCGAGTGCTCTTCCACTGAGCTATGGGACCTCCGACGCTGTGAACCGGGATCCGCGAGCGGGCACCCGGTGCCCAGTGCCGTGGTGCGCGATACAGGGATTGAACCTGTGACCTCTTCCGTGTCAGGGAAGCGCTCTCCCGCTGAGCTAATCGCGCGGGTATGGAGTTGGTGAAACGCCTTGTGGAGGTGGCGACGGGAATCGAACCCGTGTGCACGGCTTTGCAGGCCGTTGCCTCACCACTCGGCCACTCCACCGCTGGGGTTGATGCCTTAGCACCTTCGAGCGGATGACGGGATTCGAACCCGCGACCCTCACCTTGGCAAGGTGATGCGCTACCAGCTGCGCTACATCCGCATTCGCGCCCCGCCACTCCGGTCTCCCGTCGTCAGTGCGGTGCGAGTGGAAACATTATCCGAGGATCGCGGCATTGCCAAATTCGCCGGTCAGAGCTGCAGGGACCGAATCACAACGATCGGATTCCCACCCCGCCTGACCGCCGCGGGACGTGGCAAGCTCAAGAGATGCCCATCGTCGAGACCGTGACCGACCCCACTCTCGCCGCCGACGTCGCGGCGATTGCCGCGGCCACCTTCCCCCTCGCCTGTCCCCCGCACTCGCGTCCGCAGGACATCGAGGGATTCATCGCGGCGAACCTGACTCCAGCCGAATTCGAGGCCCACATCGCCCATCCCGACTCCGAGGTCTTCGTCGTGCGCAGCGCCCCCGACGGTCCGATCATCGGCTACAGCCTCGTCCACCACCGCCCGCCGGCCGACCCCGGTGTCGCCGCCGTCGTCACCGAACCGTCGTCGGAGATCTCCAAGGTCTACGTCGCACCCGGTCATCACGCACACCGGACCGGTGTGGCAGCGTCCGCGTCCCGCGCACTGATGGCCGCGGCGATCGACTCCGCGCGGGCGCACGGCAGCACCGTGGCCTGGTTGGGGTGCAACGAGGAGAATGCTCGCGCTCTGCGCTTCTACGAGAAGTCCGGTTTCATCCGTGCCGGTACCAAGACCTTCGACCTCAACGGCACGATCGAGCACGACTACGTACTGGTCCGGCCGGTGGACGGCCGGAGCTGAGCCAGCGCGGGACTGGGATCGCGCGCTATGCCGCGTCGGCCTCGGCGAAGCGCGACAGTGCCAGCAGGCGCGACGTGGCGCGCAGATACTTCTTGCGGTAACCGCCGGCCAGCATCTCCTCGGTGAAGATCTCATCGAGCTTGCAACCCGACGTGGTGAGCGGGATCCCGGCGTCGTAGAGGCGGTCGGCGAGGACCACCAGGCGCAGCGCGACCGACTGGTCATCGGCCGGCGAGACGTCGGAGACGCAGACGAGGGACACGCCGTCGACCAGCGCCTTGTACTTCGACGGATGCAGGGTGCTCAAGTGCTCGCAGAGGGCGGTGAAGTCGTCGAGGCTCGCGCCGGGTGTCGCCTCCGCCAATCCGTCGAGCTCGGCGTCGGTGCGCGGATCGGGCGCGGGCGGGAGGTCACGGTGACGGTAGTCCGGGCCGTCGACGCGGACCGGCTCGAAGATCGCCGACAGTTTGCGGATCTCGCGCAGGAAGTCCTGGGCGGCGAAGCGGCCCTCGCCGAGCTGGCCGGGAAGCGTGTTGGAGGTCGTGGCGATCGACACACCCTTCCCGCTGAGTTCGGTCAGCAACCGGGACACGAGCATGGTGTCGCCCGGGTCGTCGAGCTCGAACTCGTCGATGCAGATGACGGTGTGATCGGCGAGGCGCTCGACGGTGTTGATGAAGCCGAGTGCGCCCACGAGCTGGGTCAGCTCGACGAACGTCGCAAAGGCCTTGGGGCCGGGCATCGCGTGGTAGATCGACGCCAACAGGTGGGTCTTGCCGACACCGAACCCGCCGTCGAGGTAGAGCCCGATCCCCTGCTTCGGGGCGTGTCTGCGGCCGAAGAAGCCGTGCTTGCCGCCGCGCACCTGGCGGGCCCGGTCGGCGAAGGAACGGGCCGCCGCCAGCGCGGCCGTCTGGCTCGGCTCGCTGGGACTGGGGATGTACGTGTCGAAGCTCACGTCGTCGAACGTCGACGGCGGGACCATCTCGGCGATGAGGGTCTCCGGCGCGACGGTCGGGTTCCGATCACACAAATGCAGCGTCATGACCTTCGAAGGGTAACTGCCCGGGACACAATGGCGTGATGTGGTTAACGGACAAAGCGAGCGAGGTCACATCCGAACGGCTCACCAGCCTGTACGCCTATCCGCCCGGCGGCGCGTATGTGCGGGCCAACATGGTCGCCTCTATCGACGGTGCGGCCGGTCTCGAGGGCCGTTCGGGCGGGCTCGGAGGACCTGGCGACCGGAAGATCTTCGGCCTGCTGCGTGCCTGCGCCGACGTCGTGGTCGTCGGGGCCAGCACCGCGGTCACGGAGGGCTACCACCAGCCCGACGGACCGGCCCTGGCGCTCGTCTCGCGCTCACTGTCGATCCCCGACGACTATGGGCCGCTGTCGCACCCACAGACTGTCGTCCTCACGTGCGCCTCCGCACCGGAGCAGCGTCGTGCCGACCTCGGCCGCGTCGGCGCGACCCTGCTCGACTGCGGCACCGACACCGTCGACCCGGCGGCGGTCATCGCCGCCTGCGCCGAGCGTGGCTGGACGCGCATCCTCCTCGAGGGCGGACCGCGCCTGTTGGGCTCATTCGTGGCCGCGGACGCGCTCGACGAGCTGTGCCTGACCACCAGCCCGGTCATCGTCGGCGGTAGCGCGCCACGCCCGGTGGTCGTCGACGCCGAGAACGTGCACCCGATGACACGCGCCCACCTGCTCACCGACGAAGACGGCTATCTGTACGCAAGGTGGATCCGTGGGACCGACCGGGCACCGGGCGACGCGTAACAGCCCGTGCCGACGACACCCGACTAGTCTCGGTCCCATGCACTTGCACGGCGCGCGCGCGGGCACCGCTGCCCGGTTCCTGCTCCTCCCTCTGGCGACTCTGCTGGTCGCCGGGTGTGCCGTCGGCCCCAACACCGGGCCCGCCGTGGTACGCGAGGGCGGTTCGCCCGGGATACCGACCACCTCCGCGAAGAAGGCCGGGTTCCCCTTGCTGCCCGGAGTCCGCGCCGACCTCCCGTGGCAGGCGTGCCCTCCGACGATGGTCGCCCAATACGGCGTCCGCCCGGGCGCACAGGTACGGGTCGAGTGCGCGACGATGGTGAACCGCGCCGACCCGAACGTCGTCGGCGGCGAGGCGGTGACTGTCCCACTCGTGCGGGTGCGGCTGGCCACCACGCCGACCGATGCCGTCCCGGTCGTGGCCGTCACCGGTACCGACCTGCCCGCCGGACAACTCGCTGTGGCACTGGCCGACGGGCCGGGCGGGCAGGTCCTATTGGCCAAACACCCCGTCGTGGCGGTCGAGCAGCGCGGCGTCGTGGACATCGACTGCATGACCCGCGCCGACCGCACCACGATCGCCGACAACGGCATGTCCGGGCCCGGCACCTCCGCCCGCGCCCGGGTGAACCGGCTGGCCGCAGCCGCGCGCAGCGCCTCAGACTCCTGCACCGACACACTCGACGAGAACGTGCTGGCATTCACCTATGCCCTCGCGGCGACCGACGTCGAGGCGCTGCGCCGCAAGTGGGACGTCGACCGGATCGCGTTGCTGGGCATCGGCACCGGAGCCCAGGTGGCACTGTCGTATGCCGCGCAATACTCCGACCGGGTCGGGCGGCTCATGCTCGACACGCCGACGCCCTTCACCGGCTCGGCCAAGGACCGCGCGACGATCCGAGTGCGCGGCGTGGAAGACGCATTGGGCGTCTTCACTCGGCGTTGCGCCACCAACCCGGCGTGCCGCGGACCGGTGGACGATCCGGGCTACGTCCTGAGGTCGGTGCTGGGCAAGGCCCGCTCCGGAGCCTTGGCCGGGCTCTCCGACGCCGGTGTCGTGGACGCGGTGACGACCACGGTGGGGCTGGCCACCAGTCCTGCCGAGCTCGCTGCCCTCGTCACGGCGCTGGCCGCCGCCGATCGCGGCAACACCGACGATCTCGCGTCGATCGTGCGGCGCACCGCGCAGTTGCAGACGCCCGACGGCATTCTGGTCAGCCGCTGCAACAACGTCACCGGCACGGTCGGGCTCAACGAGATCGAGACACTGACGGGCGATTGGACGAAGCAGTACCCGATGGTCGGGCAGACAATGGCGATCGGCCTGGCCCGCTGCACCGGCTGGGGCACCGCCTCGCCCGCGGCCGCCCCCGCAGGATTCATCGTGCCGCCGCTGGTTTTCGGGGCCAGTGCCGATCCGATCAACGGCAGTGATCCGACCGTCCTGAACCGCCTGTTCACCGATGCGCGCACCCAGCCCGCGACGGTCACGTGGGACGGCGTCGGGTACTCGGTGGTGGCGCACAGCGACTGTGCCGCGGGCATCGTCGCCGACTTCATCGCCGCGCGAGCCGCGGGCACGACTCGCACCCACGCCTGCCCGGCCGGTTAGGGCGCCGACCTGTAGTACGGTTCGGTCGTGACGATTGCAGACCGTTACCTGTTCCCGGCCGTCCCGACCGAGAAGATCATCCGCTCCATCATGTGGCCCGTCAGCGTCATGATGATCTTCCACAAGAGCGTGATCCTCGGTATCAACGGCCACGACACCACCGACGACTTCAAACCCGTCTACGAGGCCGCACTGCGGTTCCTCAACGGTCAGTCGGTCTACGGCGAGAGCTACCTGACGGTCGAGCCGCACTACCTGTATCCACCCTCGGGCACGCTGCTGATGGCACCGATCGCCTACATCGACCCGGAGCGCTCGCGGTGGATTTTCATCGCCCTTTCGGTGATCGCGCTGGTCGCATCGGCGTACGTCCTCACGCGGCTGTTCGGCTACCGGGCGTCGTCGTGGGTCTTCCCGACGGTGCTGTTCTTCTTCTTCCTCACCGAATCGGTCGCGAACACCCTGATCTTCACGAACTTCAACTCGTTCGTCCTGCTGGGCCTCGTCCTGTTCCTGTGGTGCCTGCGCTTGGAGCGACCGTGGATTGCGGGCATCGCCATCGGACTGACGATCGCGGTCAAACCCGTGCTGCTGCCCGTGCTCCTGCTGGCACTGCTCAAGTCGCGGATGTGGCGCGCCCTGATCCCGGCCATCGGCATCCCGGCGGTGCTCAACGCGATCGGCTGGAAGATGATCGTCGATACCGGCAACTTCATGGATCACACATTCCCGTACCTGCGGGAGACGCGCGACTACTACAACAGCTCCATTCCAGGCATGGGCTCGTACTACGGTCTGCCGCCCTGGTTGAACATCGCGCTGCGGGTCATGTTCGCAGCGATGGCCGCATTCGGCATCTGGTTCCTGTGGCGGTACTACCGCAACACCGACGAGGTGCTGTGGCTGTGTGCCTCGTCGGGCATCCTCCTTGGAACGTCGTTCCTGGTCGGCCCCCTCGGCCAGGGCTACTACTCGATGTTGCTCTTCCCGCTGGTCATGACGGTTCTCCGACCGGGCTCGCCGATGCGGAACTGGCCGGCGTGGCTCGGCGTGTACGGGTGTATGACATTCGACTCCTACTACACGGTCCGACTCAAAGTCTGGGAGCACCTGCCGCGCAATTGGGAGGACTACGGCCGGCACATGGAGCGCCTGACCGTCACCTTCGGCTGGTCGCTGCTGCTGATGGCGGTGTTCTTCTCGCTGCTGTGGCGCTACCTGGACGTGCGCGAGGCGGAGCGCGAGCCTTCTTCGGCCCCCGGGCCCGACGCCCCCGTCGCGGCTACGCTGGACGTGTGAGCACCGACCCCACCGACTACACCGCCCTGACCGACGAGGAGTGGGCCGCCCGGCTCACCCCCACGGAGTTCCGGGTGCTGCGCCGCGCCGGCACCGAACCCGCGTTCTCCGGCGAATACACCGACACGAAGACGACCGGCGTCTACCGCTGCCGCGCGTGCGGCGAAGAGCTGTTCCGCAGCGACGCCAAGTTCGAATCGCACTGCGGCTGGCCGTCGTTCTTCTCACCGCTGGCCGGTGACAAGATCATCGAGCGCTCCGACACCTCGGCCGGCATGCTCCGCACCGAAGTCCTGTGCGCCAACTGCCACAGCCACTTGGGCCACGTCTTCGCCGGCGAGGGCTACGGCACACCGACCGATCTGCGCTACTGCATCAACTCGGTCTGCCTGTCGCTCGAACCCGAGGAGTAACCGCCAGCCAGCCGACGGTCCGATCTGGCCGGTTACGGCAGGGCTCGCACCAACTCCGCCGGGTCGGTGCGGGGCCCGGTGAAGAACGGAATCTCCACGCGCACGTGACGTCGCGCCTCGGTGGCGCGCAGGTCCCGCATGAGGTCGACGATCCGATGCAGCTCCGGCGCCTCGAACGCCAAGACCCACTCGTAGTCGCCGAGCGCGAACGCCGGCACCGTATTGGCCCGGACATCGGCATAGCCGCGTGCGGCCTTGCCGTGGTCGGCGAGCATCGTGCGCCGCTCCTCGTCGGGAAGCAGGTACCAGTCCAGTGACCGCACGAACGGGTAGACGCACACGTAGGCGCCGGGGTCCTCGCCCGCCAGGAACGCCGGGATGTGGCTCTTGTTGAACTCGGCCGGCCGATGCAGCGCGGCGGCGCTCCAGAACGGGTCGCACGCGCGTCCCAGCGCCGTCTCCCGGCGGAACCGCTTGTAGGCGGCCTGCAACTCCTCGATGGTCTCCGCGTGCCACCAGATCATGAAGTCGGAATCTCCCCGCATGCCTGAGACGTCGTAGACGCCGCGCACGACCAACCCGTCACCGGTGATGTCATCGAGGAACGCCGCGAATTCGGCGGCCGCACCGTCACGGTCGGTGGGCAGATCCGCCGGTCGCACGGTGAACACCGAGAACATCAGGTAGCGGATCGTGTTGTTCAGTTCGTCATAGTCCAAGCGCGCCATGACTTCACGCTACAACGCGGCGAGATGGCCCTCGACGGTGGCAGCAGCGGCGCGCGCGGATGCGATACACGCCGGCACCCCCACGCCGCGATAGGCCGAGCCGGCCACGGCCAACCCGGGAGGCAGACCGGCGATCACGGTGGCAATCCGGGCCTCGTGACCGGGCGCGTAGCACGGCAGGCCCTGCGGCCACCTCGCGACGACGGAGTCGACGACCGTGACCGATACGCCCGTGCCGCACACCTGACCCATCGCGACGGCCGCGGCCGCGCGCAATTCCTCGTCGGGCGCGACGACCGGCTCGTCCAGGCGTCCGAAGGACACGCGCAGCCGGATGGGACCCGAGTCACCGTCGTAGTGCGGCCACTTGCGCGAGCTGAGTGTGAGCGCCTTCGCCGGATTAGCACACGCCTGCCGCGCCAATTCCCCGCCGGTGGCCGCGAGCACACCGGAGTACTCCGGTGTCGGCGTCGCCGGGTCGACCGCCAGAGCCACAACCGCCGACGAGGACGTCGCGATACCCGCCAACGCTTCCGCACTATCCGGGGCGGCCACCCCCAGCAGTCGTGCCGCAACCGGGGCCGGGACGGCGACCACGACGGCGTCGAAGGGCTCCCCGTCGACCTCCCACCCGCGTCGGGCCGGATCCAGCCGCGACACCGCTGCGCCCAGGCGGAGCCGTGCCGCGGCCGACTCGACGAGCGCGTCGATGAGCTGGCGGTAGCCCCCCCGCAACGCGCCGAAGACCGGTGTGGCGGGCGTGCCGGGGGCCGGGAGCAGTGCCGCGATCGCCGCGGTGAGGCTGGGTGCACCCTCATCGAGGAGGGCCGCCAGGGCAGGCGTCGCGGCCCGGACACCGGTGTCGGCCGCCAGTGCCGCGTACACGCCTCCGATCATCGGATCGACGCTGCGGGCCACGACCGAGGGGCCGAAGCGGTCGGCGACCAACTCGCCCAGCGAGCAGTCCCCACCGGGCGTCCACGCCAGCGGGCGCGTCGGTTCGACCGTCATCCGGGCGATATCGGCCTCGTCGGCCAGACCTTGCACTGCCTGCGGTGATGCCGGGATCCCCATCCAGGCCGGGGCCGGCAACGGGTGGAGGCGCTCACCCGCCCACACCGCCGGCCGGGCCCCCGTCGGCACCACCAGGTCGGCGGACAGGCCTAGCTCGGCTACCAGATCGCGCGCCTCGGGCCGACGCAGCACGAATGCCTCGGCGCCGACGTCCGTACGGCGGCCGGCCACCGTCGCGTCATGGAGGAGCCCCCCGGCTCGATCCGCAGAATCGAACACCTCGATACCCGCGCCGGGTCCCAGTGCCCGGCGCAGCGCATGGGCCGCGACCAGGCCGGAGACTCCCGCTCCGATGATCGCAACCCGGGTCACGCCGAGTGCACCAGGTCGACCACGCGTGTCAGGGTGTCGGGGTCCGTGTCGGGCAGGACGCCGTGGCCGAGGTTGAAGATGTGCCCGCGCGCCCCGGCGACTACGGCCCGATCCGCGTCGGCAACGACCCGCGCAACGTGCTCGGCGATCACCGCGTCACCGGCGAATAGCACCGTGGGGTCCAGATTGCCCTGCAGCGCCGGACCCGGTCCGATCCGCCGTTGCGCCTCGTCGAGCGGAACGCGCCAGTCGACGCCCACCACGTCGGCGCCAACCCGTGCCATCGGCGCCAACAGCTCACCCGTTCCGACGCCGAAGTGGATTCGCGGCACGTCGAAATCGCTGATCTCGGCGAACACCCGCGAACTGTGCGGGGCGACAAAGGTCTCGTAGTCACGTCGCGACAGCATCCCGGCCCACGAGTCGAACAATTGGACCGCCTGGGCTCCGGCATCGAGCTGGACGCGCAAGAACGTGACCGTGATGTCGACGAGGCGCCCCATCAGGTCGTGCCACAGCGGCGGGTCGCCGTACATCATCGCCTTGGTGTTCGCATAGTGCCGGCTCGGACCGCCCTCGATCAGATACGAGGCCAGCGTGAACGGGGCACCGGCAAATCCGATCAGCGCGGTCGGCGTCGGATCGAGCTCGGCGCGCAGGAGTGACACCGCGCGGCCGATGGCACCGACCGCCTCGGGCACCAGCCGGCCCACAGCCGCGACGTCGGCGGCGCTGCGCACCGGATTGACGATCACCGGCCCGGTACCCGCCACGATGTCCAGGTCGATCCCAGCCGCTTTCAGCGGGACGACGATATCGGAGAACAGGATCGCTCCGTCGGTGTCGTGCCGACGTACCGGCTGCATCGTGATCTCGCAGACCATGGCCGGGTCGAAGCAGGACTCGAGCATGCCCCGGTCGGCTCGCAACGCCCGGTACTCGGGCAGGGAACGCCCGGCCTGGCGCATGAACCACACCGGTCGACGCGTCGGGGTCTGCCCGGCGGCAGCGGCAAGGAGGGGTTTCATGCTCACGCGACCACTGTGCCACAAGGCGCTGGACACAATCTCCCTCGCTGCGCTCGACCGGCACAATCCCCCTCGCTGCGCTCGACCGGCACAATCCCCCTCGCTGTGCTCGACCGGCGCGCCTCCCACGGGGGCGGACCGCTGCGCCCTACGTTGGAGCCGTGATCCGATCAGGTACCCCCGACGGTGGTGCCGCGACGAGCCGAGCGGGTGAACCCGCCGATTTCACGCTCGCCGTGGAGTCGTTGCAGACGGCGAAGGTGCGGGCCGACATCGAGGTGTCTCCCATCCGCCCGCCGCAGCGGCTTGCGCCCTACAGCTACGCCGTGGGTGCAGAAGTCCAGGCCCCCGAGCTGTTGGACGGCTCTGGCCGATCCCTCGACGACGTCCCCGCCGACGCTTCCGGTTCGGCGTTCGGCCGCCTCATCCTCCTCTACGATCCCGAAGGTCACGAGGCCTGGAGCGGCACGATTCGACTCGTCGCCTATATCCAGGTCGACATGGAGGCCGACTTGGCCACCGACCCGATGCTGCCCGAAGTCGCCTGGAGCTGGCTGACCGATGCGCTGGGTGTGCCCGAAGGCGAGAATTCCACTCCTCCCGGCGCCGACCCGTCCGCCCCGGTACTCACGGCGTTGGGCGGCACCGTCACCTCGACGACCTCGGTCCGCTACGGCGACATCGCCGGCCCACCCCGCGCCCACCAACTCGAGTTGCGCGCCTCCTGGACTGCGCTCGACCCCGCCCTGGCACCGCACCTGGAAGCCTTCTGCGACGTATTGGCAGCCGCAGCCGGCCTCCCGCCGACCGGGGTCACCCGGCTCAAGTCCACCGACTGAGACGACGCACCGCCCCATGTGCCCAGCCTCCGAATCCACCGGATCCCAGCCGGACGATTCTGCGCCCGGCGACACCGAGCCCTCTGGTGCCGACGAGCAGCCCGCCCCCGAACCCCTGCTCTCCCCCGCCGACGGGGTGCCCCCCGTCCTGGTCGAGCCCGCCGGATTCGCCGAAGCGGCGGAGCGGCTGCGATCAGGTACCGGCCCCATCGCCCTGGACACCGAGCGCGCATCGGGTTTCCGTTACTCACAACGCGCCTATCTGATCCAGATCCGACGGGCCGGCGCGGGCACCGTCCTCCTCGATCCGATCGCCCACCCCGACGGGTTGTCCGACGTTGTCGAGGCGCTGCACGGCCCCGAATGGGTGTTGCACGCCGCAGACCAGGACCTCCCCTGCTTGCGGGAACTCGGATTCACCTGTACGACCCTCTTCGACACCGAGCTGGCCGGCCGGCTATTAGGAATGACGCGGGTGAACCTGGCGGCGATGACCGCGCAGTTCCTGGGGCGGGAGCTACTCAAGGGCCACGGCGCCGCCGACTGGTCGAAACGGCCGTTACCCCACGACTGGCTCAATTACGCCGCCCTCGACGTCGAACTGCTCGTCGAGTTGCGCGACGCCATGGACGCCGAGCTTCGCGAACACGGCAAGGACGAGTGGGCGGCACAAGAATTCGCCTACGTGCTGGCCCGGCCCCCCGCACCGCCCCGGACGGACCGGTGGCGGCGCCTCTCCCACATCCACAGCCTGCGCACACCGGCTGAACTCGCCGTCGCGCGCGAACTGTGGCATGCCCGCGAAGACCTCGCACAGGCCCGCGACGTCGCACCCGGGCGCGTCCTACCCGACGCCGCGATCATCGACGCGGCGCGCGCCAACCCCACCACCGTCGACGAGTTGACCAAACTCAAGATCTTCGGCGGGCCGCGCCAACGGCGCCACGCGCGGCGCTGGCTGGCCGCGCTGCACCGCGCCCAGGCCCTGCCCACCGACGAGCTCCCCCCGCGGACCGCACCGACCACCGGCCTACCGCCGATCAATCGATGGGAGCAGCGCAATCCCGAGGCCGCCGCACGAGCCGCGGTCGTGCGCCCCGCGCTCGCTCAGGTCGCCGAATCGGTATCCGTCCCGGCGGAGAACCTGCTGTCCCCGGAATTGGTGCGCCAACTCTGCTGGCAGGGGGTGGCCGATACGCCCGACGCCGTCGACGACGCGCTACAGGCCGGCGCGGCGCGGCGCTGGCAGCGCGACCTCACCCGCGACGCCATCGCGCAGGCGCTGCGCGAGATCTGAAGCCGGGTTCAGCCGGCGTCGTCAGCGGTCGCGCGCTCGGCCGACGAATCCGAGGAATCGTTGATCCGCTGCGACACCGTCTCGGTGATGGTGCGCGACAACTCCTGGGCCGACAGTCCCAGGTCGGCGAGGATCTCGCCGCGGGTCGCGGCGGCGATGAACTCCTTGGGAATCCCCCGCTGCATCACCGGGGTGCCGATCCCGGCTGCGGCCAACGCGTCGATGAATTCGGCCCCGACACCGCCGTCAACAAGCCCGTCCTCGAGCGTGACGACGAGGCTGTGGTCGGCGGCCATGGCCACGATCGACTCCGGCACCGGCAGTACCCAGCGCGGATCGACGACGGTCACCTCGATGCCGTGCTTTTCGAGCACCCTGGCCGTGTCACAGGCCAGAGCCGCGAAGGCCCCGATCCCGACCACCAGGACATCGCCGACGGGACGCGCCGAACCGGAATTGGTGCGGACCAGGATGTCGACACCGTCGGTGGTCCGCTCGACCGCCCGGATGTCCTCGGGCACCGCACCCTTGGCGAACCGGATGGCCGTCGGGCCGTCGTCGGTGCCCAGCGCCTCGTCGAGCTCCTCGCGCAGCCGCACGGCGTCGCGCGGTGCGGCCACCCGCAGCCCGGGGACCATCGCCATCAGCGACAGGTCCCACATCCCGTGGTGGCTCGGTCCGTCGGGGCCGGTGATCCCCGAGCGGTCCAGGACGAGGGTGACCGGCTGGCGCAGTAGAGCCACATCCATCAGCAACTGGTCGAACGCGCGGTTGAGGAACGTCGAATAGATGGCGACGACGGGATGCATACCGCCCAGCGCCAGCCCGGCGGCGGACGTCAGCGCGTGTTGTTCGGCGATGCCGACATCGTAGAGCCGGTCGGGGAAGCGCTCCCCGAATGCGGCCAGTCCGGTCGGTGCGGCCATGGCTGCGGTGATGGCCACGACGTCGGTGCGCCGGGTCCCGGCCTCGACGAGGGCCGCGGAGAACACCGACGTCCAGTCCGGCGCGGTCACCGACGCGGGGCGCCCGGTGGCCGGGTCGATCACGCCGATGCCGTGCATCTGGTCTTCCTCGTGGTCCTCGGCGGGGCCGTACCCGTTGCCCTTGCGGGTCACCGCGTGCACGATCACCGGTCCGCCGAATGCCTTGGCATGGCGTAGCGCGGCCTCCAACGCGGCGGTGTCGTGGCCGTCGACGGGCCCGACGTACTTGAGTCCGAGATCGGCGAACAGCGCCTGCGGCGCCAGCAGGTCCTTGATTCCGCTCTTCATGCCGTGCATCACGGCATAGGCGGGTTCGCCGACCACGGGCATCTGCTTGATGAGCTTGCGACCCTCCTCGAGGATGCGCTCATAACCGGGCTGCAGCCGCAACCCCGCCAGGTGCTGGGCGAGCCCGCCGATCGTCGGGGCGTAGGAGCGGCCGTTGTCGTTGATCACGATGACCACCGGCCGGCGTGCGGCGGCGATGTTGTTGAGCGCCTCCCAGCACATCCCACCGGTCAGGGCGCCGTCACCGACCACCGCGACGACGGTGCGGTGCTCGCCGCGCAGCTCGAACGCCTTCGACAGCCCGTCGGCGTAGGACAGGGCGGCCGAGGCGTGCGACGACTCCACCCAGTCGTGGGGGGGGTGAGCCCGCCCCAGGGTCCCGGGGAGGGCGGCGCGCGGGGGCAGGTGGGCGAAGCCGGCGGCGCGGGCGGGGGTG
>CAZVVS010000075.1:0-15493 GCA_964630585.1 uncultured Gordonia sp. | reverse complement strand
GGCCGCGCTGGTGTGGTTGTCCACGACGAAAGACTCGGGGGCGAGCGCGCGCAGTGTCTCGGCCAGCGCCGGACCGGCACCCGGTCCACTCAGCACCCAGCTGCGCACCGACGGTGCGTCGGTGAGCCCCGAGTGCGGCAGGGCCGCCAACGTCGACGGAGCAGCGACGATACGACGCGGAGCGCGATCGCCGATCAGCTGTGCCAGGGCGACCGGATCGTCGCCGTGGTCGACGACGGTGAGCGTGCCGGGCAGCCCGGCCGGGGCGTCCGCGACCGTGCCCGGCGCGGTGGCCGCCTCGGTGATGACGTCGACCAACACGTCGGCGATCGCGACGGCCGTCTGCTCGTCGTAAAGATCGGCGCTGGCCACCAGGCGACCGTCGAGTCCGCCGTCGGCGGTGACCGCGACGATGACGTTGAGGTCGAGGAACGACGTGGTCATGGCCATCGGGAGCAGCGCCAGCGTCGTGCCGTCGTCGAGCGCGCGCCCGTCGGCGTTCTCGTCGCGCTCACGGAAGTGCAGCATGACCTGGAACAACGGGTTGCGTGCGCGGGTCCGACGCGGGTTGACCGCCTCGACGACGCGCTCGATCGGGACATCGGCGTGGGCGAATGCCTCCAGCACCGCGTTGCGCGTGCGCTGCAGGGCCTGTCCGACGGTCAGCGGGCCACCGGTCAGATCGGTGCGGATCGCCACCATGTTGGCGAGCAGGCCGACGAGTCCTTCGGTGCCCGGATCGGTGCGCCCGAGCGACGGTGTACCGACGACGATGTCGTCGCCCGCGCCGAGCCGGTGCAGGGCGACAGTCAGCGCGCCACTCAGCGCCATGAACTCGGTGACGCCCAACCGGTTGCCGACGGCGCGCAACTGCTCGCGCACGGCCGGGTTGATCGCGAAGTCGGCGACGACGCCGTCCTGCGACAGCGCAGCAGGCCGCGGACGGTCGGGCGCGACGAGGATCTCGTCGGGCACGTCCGCGAGTTGGGTACGCCACTGGTCGATCTCAGCGCTGCCGAACTGCGCAGCGGGACTGCCGTCGGCGGCGAACACCTCGTGCTGCCAGCGCGCGAAATCGGTGTAGCGCAACGGGACCGGCGCGAGGGCCGGGTCGGCGCTGATACTCCGTGCCCGGTAGGCCGCGACCAGGTCGCTCAGCACGATGGCGACCGAACCGTGGTCGATCACCATGTGGTGGAAGACCAGCGAGAGGCGGTGCTGCTCGTCGGACAGACGGATCAAGGTCGCCGCCACCAGCGGTCCAGTTTCGATGTCGAAGACGTGGGCGGCGGCATCGCGCGCGGCGGCCTGCGCGGCCGCTTCCGGGTCCCGCGACGTCGAGACGTCGACCTGCAGCAGGCCGATCTCCGCCTGTTCGGCGATGACCTGCACGGGGGCGCCGTTGCGCTCGGTGAACGTCGTCCGCAGGCTCTCGTGGTGATTCGCGACGTCGCTCAGCGCCGCCGACAGCGCAGCGGCGTCAATGGGCCCGTCGATGGCGGCCAGCAGGATGACGTTGCCGTGCGCGCCCGACCCGGCGAAGCGATCGGCGAACCACATCGCCAATTGCGAGAACGACAGTGGTGCGTCACCTGTCGACGTGCTCGGCTCGAGCACGGGCCGGACCGGACCGGCGGGAATGCTGGGGGCTGCGTGGGCCTCACCGCCGAAGTCGATAGCGCCGAGCGCTTCACCACCGAAGTCGACGTCGCCCAGCGCTTCGCCGCCGAAGTCCACGTCGGCACCGAAGCCACCCTCGGCACCCGCGGGCACGCCCGTCTCATCCAGGTCGACGCCGACTTCGTCGCGCACCAGGGCGACCAGCGCGCCGGCCAGGCCCTCGACGGTCGGATGGTCGAACGGCAGCTTCACGTCGACACTGATGCCGAACTCGGCCGTCAGCGCCGTGACCAGCCGCGCGGCAAGCAGCGAGTGCCCACCCAGGTCGAAGAAGGAGTCGTCGGCCGCGACGGCGTCGCGGCTGAACAGCTCACCGAAGATCGCGGCGACACGGTGCTCGGTGGGCATCTGCGGTGCCCGACCGGACCCCTCGGCCCGGTCGGCACCGGGGCGCGGGAGGGCGTCGCGGTCCAGCTTGCCGTGGACGGTCTGCGGGACCTCGTCGATCGCGATCACCGCGTCGGGGACCATGTAGGCGGGCAGGACCGCACCGATGTGGTCACGCACCGCGTCGACGTCGAGCGCCGCCCCGGGCGCGGCGATGGCGTAGGCCAGCAGCCGAGTACCGCCGGGAGAGTCGTCGGCGATCACGAGCGCGTGCGCGACGTCGGGATGCGTCGAGGCGGCCGCCGCGATCTCACCAAGCTCGATGCGGAAGCCGCGAACCTTGACCTGCTCGTCGGCGCGCCCCACGAATTCCAGCGCACCGTCGGCACGGCGGCGTGCGAGGTCCCCGGTGCGGTATAACCGCTGCCCGGGCGTGTACCGATCGGCGACGAACCGCTGCGCGGTCAGCGCGGATCGGCGCAGGTAGCCGCGGGCCAGCTGCGGACCGCCGAGGTAGATCTCTCCGACGACGCCGTCCGGCACGACGGCCAGTGCCGGGTCCAGCAGGTACGCCGACACGTTGCCGTTGGGTGCGCCGATCGGCACCACCGGGACGTCCTGGGCGCGGTCCACCGGGAAGTGGGTGGCGGCGACGACGGCCTCGGTGGGGCCGTAGTTGTTGCTCAGCGCCGCACTGAAGTTGGTCAGGAAGGCATTCGCGACGTCGGCGACGAGCGCTTCACCGCCGACCGGCACCGAGCGCAGCGTCGTCCACTGCTTGACCTCGGGAATGCTCAGCAGCGTCGTCAGCATGCTGGGCACCATGTGCATGACGGTCACCTGCTTGGCGACGAGCAGATCGGCCAGATACGGGATGTCGGCCAGGGCCTTCGGCTTGGGCAGCACCACCGTCGCGCCCACGCACAGGCTGTGGAACAGCTCAAACACCGATGCATCGAAGCTCACCGACGAGGTGAGGACCAGCCGGTCTTCTGCGTCGGCGACGCCCAGTTCGCGTGCCGACAGCAGGTGGTCGGCGATCGCGCCGTGCGGCACGGCGACGCCCTTGGGCGTGCCGGTCGAGCCGGACGTGTAGATGACGTAGGCCAGGTCGGCCAGGCGCAGCGGGGCACGACGCTGCGCGTCGGTGAGGTTCTCCGCAGGCCGGTCCGCCGAGGCCGCGATCGCCGTGGCGATCCCGTCGGCGTCGAGGACCAGGCGCGGTGCGGCGTCCTCGAGCAGGAAGTCGGTACGCGAATCGGGGTAGTCGGGATCGATCGGCAGGTAGGCGCCACCGGCCTTGAGGACGGCGATGGCGGCCGCGACGAAATCGATCGACGCACCTGCGCGCAGGCCCACGAGGTCGCCAGGGCCGACACCCTCTTCGACGAGGTGGCGGGCCAGGCGGTTGGCAATCGCGTTGAGCTCGCGGTAGCTGACCTCGCGATCGTCATCGATGAGCGCGACCCGGTCGCCGCGCCAGTACACGGCCGATTCGATCATCGCGGTGAGCGTGGAGTCGGCGACGTCGTGCACCGGACCCCGCGAGGCCGCAAGTGCATCGTCGAGGGCGGTCGGGTCGAGCAGCGGGGCGCGACGGATCTCCGTGGCCGGCTCTGCGCTGATCGCGGCCAAGAAGGCGATCGCACTGTCGAGCAGTCCGCGCGCGGTCGGCTCGTCGAGCATCGCCGTGTCGTACTCGAGTTCCCGGCCCAGCGGACCGTCGCCAAGATCGCCGACGATGCTGAACTCCAGTGGCAGCTGACCGGCCGCGGCGCCCAGTTCATCGAGCGGCTCCCATGCCAGACCGTCGATCTGCGGTCCGCGTACTTCACCGCGCACGCTCAGGCTCGACGACACCAGGGTGTCCAGGCCGCCGCGCGGACCGCCGTCGCGGCGGCTGATCGCCGCGACGACCTGGTCGATCGGAGCCGACTGGTGGGCCAGGGCCGCAGACAGTTCCGCGCCGGCCCGGGTGACGAGCTCGGCGAAGGTGTCGGCGGGTGCGACGGTGGCGCGCACCAGCAGCGAGTTGCCGAAGTAGCCGATGAGGTTCTCCGCACCGGCCGGGCGCGCGGTGACCGGGACAGCGACGAGGAAGTCGTGCGCACCGGTGATGCGGTGCAGATAGGCCCACGTCGCAGCGAGGTAGGCGGCGAACGGCGTGGCTGCCTGCGCGCTGGCGGTCGAGGCCACCGCGGCGGCGACGCCGACGGGGATCTCGCGCACGACGCGGTCACTGCGGCGGCGATCGGAGCCACTGGTCTCGGCCCCGGGCAGGGTGGGCAGGTCCGGCAGCGGGGTCAGGTGCTCGCGCCAATAGGCGACGTCGGCGTCGATCGCCGTCTCGGCCGCCGGTGCGATGTCGGCGTACTGCACGGGAAGCGGTGCCAGGTCGGCGCCCCGGTAGGCCGCGGCGACGTCGGCGAACAGCACCGGCCACGACGCGTCGTCGACGCAGATGTGGTGGGCCGCCAGCAGCAGGACGTGCTCGTTCGCCCCGGTGCGGATCAGCGTGAGGCGGATCGGCACGTCGGTGGTGAGGTCGAACGGCGTGGAGAACTCCCGGCGCGCCAGGACCGCCAGCCGGCGCTGACGGGCCCGCTCGTCCAGCTCGGTCAGGTCGTGGGTGGTCCACGGCAGGCTGACGCCGGTGCGGTGGCGCATGACGGGCTCGCCGTCGGGACCCAGCTCGTAGGTGGCGCGCAGCGTCTCGTGGCGGGCCAGCACCGCCTCGAAGGCATGGTGCAGCTTCTCCTCGTCGAGGTCGCCACTCACGCGCAGCGCAACCGGCACGGTGAGCGAGGTGTCGCTCGGATCGCGGTAGGAGACGAACCACAGTCGGCGCTGCGCGACGGCCAGCGGCGTGGTGTCGCCGTCGACACGGGCCGGCGCCACGGCGGTCTCAGCGGTCGCCGCCAGGCCCTGCTCGGCCAGCCGCTGCCGTAGCAGTTCGCGCTTGCGCGCCATGGCGTCAGACATTCTCCATCAACTCCACAACTTCATGCAGGCTCGCGCCGCCGAGGATCGCCTCGACGGGGAGCTCTTGGTTCAACGACGTTTTGACGCGCTTGCGGAAATCCAGGGCCTGCAACGAATCGAGGCCCAGCGCGACCAACGGCAGGTGCGGATCGAGTTCGGCCGCGTCGGCACGGCCCAGCCCCATCGCGGCAGCCAGTTCAGCGCTCAGCTCCCCCATCAGCGGTGCCGACGCCGAGGCGGGCTTCGCCGTCGTCTGCTCGACGGGTGCGGCCGGGGCTTCCGCAACGGCCTCGACGACCGGTTCGGCCGCGGCGGCGACTTCGCCGACGGGGGTTTCGTCGACCGTCTCGTCGTCGTCATCGCTGACATCGTTCAGCAGCGGCGCGGCGCCGACGACGCCGAGCATTGTCCGCAGCTGAGCCCAGTCGGCGCCGGCAACGATGGCGTCGTCGGACAGGTCGGCGAGCCCGACGGCGATGGCCGCAGCGGCCGGCATGGGATGGGCGCCGACATCGGCGGCTTGTTCCGTGCCGCCCTGATACGTCGTGCCTTGCGCCTGCCACAGCCCCCATCCGATCGCGACCGCACCGATCCCCTGCTCGCGCAACCGTGCCGCGGCGAGCTCCAGGGCCCGGTTGGTCGCGGCGTAGACCGCTTGGTTGCGACCAGCGATGGTGGCAGCTAGCGACGAGAACCCGACTACCTGCTGGGGCGGGGCAGGTAGGACGGCCAACAGTGTCGCCAACCCGTCGACCTTGGTGGCCAGGGCCGCGGCCAGACCGTCAGCAGTGATCTCGTCGGCCGGTGAGCCGACGTAGGTGAGGGCGGTGTGGATGAGCAGGCTCGGACCGTCGGCCCACTCGCACACCGCTGCGGCCACCGACTCGGGGTCGGTGAGGTCGGCGGCGAGTGCTTCGACATCGGTGCCGCTGCGGCGCAACGCACCGATCAGTTCGGCGACGGCGGGGTCGGAGGCACCCGACCGGCTCAGGAGGGTGATGCGCTCCGCACCAGCTGCCGCGTAGTGCGTGGCGAGGGTCTGGCCGATCGCACCGGTTCCACCGGTGATGACGACGTGGCGCAGGTCCTGCTCCGCGGACGCCTGTGCGGAGGCAGGTTGCAGGCGCTTGACGTAGAACTGGCCGGAGCGGATGGCAATGTCGGGCTCGCCGCCGATGTGGACCGCCGCCAGGATCTGATCGGCACGGCCTTTCGCGGAGCCCGGATCCAGGTCGACGTGCCGCACGCGGGTACCGAGATGCTCCACCGCGGCACACCGCAGCGCGGCTGCGATCGTGCCGTTGACATCGTCGGGCACCGGGTCGGCGGCACTCACCTGTTCGCCGCCGACGGTCACGACCCACAGCTGTTCGGGCAGCGTCGCGAGCCCGCGGCGCCAAGCACCGTCGGCCAAGACCGCTGCCAGACCCGTCGGACCTGCGTTCAAGGATTCTCCGCCGACCAGGACGACGGCCGTGTCGATCGAGGCGATCTCGTCTGCCGAGGCGTCGGCGCACAGGACTGCTGTCGCGCCGTGCGACGAGGCGAGGGCGCAGATCTCCTTTGCCAGCACTCCGTGGTCACCGGTGGGGTCGACGACTCCGATGCGCCGGGGAGCGAGCAGCTCGCGGCGCTCCATCGGCTGCCACCGGACCTGCAGCCGGCGGATCCCCCGGCGCGCCATCCGCGCGCCCCAACCCGGCGCGTTGACCGGGTCGTGCTCGCCAGCGGACCGGCTCGCCCACAGGCTGACCCGGCGCCAGACGGTGTTGGGGAAGCCCTCCAGCGGAAGCCGTGCGGGACCATCGTCATCGATCGCGAGGCGCTCCCACCGGAAGCCGGAGTCGAGCACGGCAAGTGCGGCGAGGTTCGCCGTGAACTCGGCCAGGTCCTCTGAATCGCGGCGCGACGTCGGCAGCACGGCCGCCGTGTAGTCGGCGAGGTTTTCGGCCAGCGCGAGCGCCAGCGTCGGGTGCTCGGCGATCTCGATGAAATGCGAGGCGCCGGTGTCGGCGGCAGCCTTAATCGCCAAGTCGAAGCGCACGCGGTTGCGCAGGTTCCAGAACCAGTAGTCGAGCACCGGCATCGTCGAATCCATGGGCCCGCCGACCGCGGCACTGAAGCAGGGCAGCTCCCCGTCGGCGAGGAACTCCGCTCCCAACAGTGGCCCGACCTGCACGCAGAATGCGGGGAAGTACTCCGACACGATGCTGGTGTGGGCGGGGTATTCGACGCGGATCTCCTTGGCGAAGATCCCTTCGGCAGTGAGCGTCTCGATGATGTCGAGGACGGCGCCGCGCTCGCCGGAGATGCACAGGATGTGTGGCGAGTTCACCACCGACAGCTGCGCCCATCCGGAATGACGGGCGAGGATCTGTTCGCACGTGTCGACGTCGACGCCGAGGACGGCCATCGTGTAGCCGCGCGGGGAGTTCTCCTGAACCATTTCGGCCCGCCCGGTGACGATGGTCAACGAATCGTCGAGGGTCATCACACCGCTGCGGTAGGCCGCGGCGATCTCGCCCTGGCTGTGCCCGACGGTCATCGCCGGCGATGCACCCGCGTCGTCCCACATGGCGGCCAGCGCCACCATGTGCATGAACAGTCCGGGCTGGATGTAGCGGATGTCGTCGCGGACCGGATCGTCGTCGGCGATCTTGCCGAGGATGTAGTCGCGCGGCGACCGGCCGAACAGGCGCATCGATGCCTCGTGGCAGGCGTCGACGCTGTCCCGGTATACGCGTGAATGCCGGTAGGGCATTGCGCCCATGCCTGGACGCTGGCTGCCCTGGCCGGGGAACACGTAGGCCACGCGGCAATTCCGGGCAGCTTCACGGCCGACGACGAGCGACTGGTGTGAGGTCCCGTTGGCCAACGCGGCCAGCGCCTCGATCAGGTCACGACGCCCCCCGTCGACGTCGGGCGAACACAGCACGATTGCGCGATGACGCCTGGCCGGACGAGTGCGGAAGAGGTGGGCGGCGACGTCGCTCGCAGTCACGCCGGGGTGCGCCGCGACGTAGGCGGCGATGGCCTGCGCCTCGAGCTCCAACAACTCGGCGGCATCGGCGGAGACGAGGACCGGAACGCGGCCGTCGGGAGTGCGGTAGTCAGGCATGGGCCACCTCCGGGCGGTCATCGGCCGGGCGATCGTCGGCCTGGTGGTGATCGACACTGTCGGGCATCTCGAGGATGGCGTGCGCGTTGGTCCCCGAGACGCCGAAGCTCGACACTGCGGCCCAACGCGATCCGTTCCTCGCCGCCCACGGCACCGCCGAAGTCGGCAGGGCCAGGCCCGCCGAGTCCCAGTCGATCCTGTCGGTGGGCTCGTCGCCGTAGCAGGTGGGCGCGATGACTCCGCGTCGCCCGCACTGCAACACCTTGATCAGCCCGAGGATCCCGGCGGCGGCCTGAGCGTGGCCCAGATTGGACTTCACCGATCCGACCCACGCCGGTTCGACGGTCCGCGCGGCGCCGTAGGTCTGGGCGAGGGCGGTCAACTCCATCGGGTCACCAAGGGTGCCCGTGCCGTGGCCCTCGATGAGGTCGATATCGGCGGGGTCGGCGCCGCCGACGGCCAGCGTGCGCTCGATGAGGCGCCGCTGCGCCGGTGCACTGGGCACCACGATGGCCGCGCCACCGCCGTTGTGGTTCACCGCTGTGCCGCGCAGCCGGGCGTAGACGCGGTGACCCAGTGCCCGGGCGCGGCTCTCGCGTTCCAGGACGACGGCCCCGACGCCTTCACCCCACACGGTCCCGGTGGCGCCGGCCGAGTACGACCGGCAACGACCGTCGCGGGCCAGTGCATTGTTCTTGGCGAACTCGAAGAAGGCGGCGGGCGACCCCATCACGCAGACGCCGCCGGCGATCGCCCACTGGCATTCGTCGAGGCGGATCGCGTTGGCGGCCAGGTGCAGCGCGGTCAACGACGAGGCGCACGCGGTGTCGACGGTCATGGCCGGTCCGGTGAGACCCATTAGGTGGCTGATGCGGCCCGAGACTCCACCGAGCGCGGTCCCGACGACGCGGTGTCCACTGTGCTCGTTGACGGCGGACGCGCGCGGCCCGTACTCGTTGATCGACGCGCCGAAGTAGACGCCGACTTCGGAGTCGGGACCGACGGCATCGGGTGAACCCAGGCCGAAGGGGTTCACGCCGGCGTTCTCGATCGCGCGCACCGCGGTGCGCAAGGCGACGCGCTGCTGCGGGTCCATCGCCACTGCTTCGCGCGGGCTCAGGCCGAACGAGAGCGGGTCGAACTCGGTTGCGCCGAGAAGGAACCCGCCCGCATCGGGCACCGCACCCCAACCGTCAAGGGTGTCCAGCGCCAGCAGTTGCTCGACCGGCCAGTCGCGGTTGCGTGGGAAAGGTCCGATGAGGTCGCGGCCGTGCGCGACGGCGGTGAACAGGTCTTCGGGGCTCTCAATCCCGCCCGGTGCCTCGACCGCCATCCCGACGACGACGATCGGATCGTCGGGGTGTGTCGGATCGACGCGGCTCATCGCGTGCCGTCCAGGTCGCACGTCAACGCGTCGAGCACCACTTGCGGCTTCTCGTTGAAGTAGAAGTGGCCCCCGTCGACGACGCTGACCTGGACCTGCTCTGCGTGGCCGGTCCAGTGGTGCAGGTGGTGCGGCTTGATGACCGGATCGTCGGCCCCGCCGACCACGACGACCGGCGCGTTGATCCGGACCTCGGGGCCGCGCGTGTACGAGTCGAAGGCCCGGTAGTCGCCGCGCAGCACCGGCAGTGCCATCCGCATGACCGCGTCGCTGCCCATGACCGCTCCACCGGTGCCCTCGAGCGCCTGCAGGTTGGCGAGGAGTTCCTCCTCGTCGTCGGGGTGCGGGGGTAGGTCGGCAATCTTGCTCGGCGCCGCGGCGGCCGAGGCTACGAGTCGGGCAACCGGAATCCCGGCGGCCTCGGCTCGGTGCGCGAACTCGAAGGCCACCGTCGCGCCCAGGCTGTGGCCGAAGGCCGTGACCGGGCCGGTGCGGTCGGCGGCGATGAACTCGTCGAGCGCCTCCTGCGCCAAGGCGCCTAACGACGTCGCCGATGGTTCGCGCAGTCGATCCTGGCGGCCCGGGTACTGCATGACCAGCACGGTGAAGTGCGAGGCAAGCAGCCCCGAGAGCGCGCGGTAGGACGACGCCCCGGCCCCGGCGTGCGGGAAGATCACCAGCGTTGGCAGGCCGGGTGTCGCGGGCTGGTGGAACTGGCGCAGCGCACCCGGACGGGTACGGGTGGCGGTCGGCTGTGTCATGGCAATCAATCCGTTGTTGAGCAGGGTCAGGTTCGCGACGCGACGGTGTCCGGCGCGTACGGGGTCGGCACGTCGGCGGGAGTGCGCCCGCGGATGTAGAGCGCGATGCGGCGGTCGGGGCGGATGTCGAACTCGCCGAGGTCGGTGAACCCCTGCCGCGCCAGGGCGCGGCGCACCCGCGTGTTCGAGTACTCGGGCTCGCCGGCGAATCGGTGGCAGCGGGGATCGGAGGCGAAGACCGCCTCGGCCAGTTCACCCATGAAGCCCGACATCACCCCGCGGCCCAGCAGCGCCTCATCGGCGGTGGCGATGTGCAGCCCGGTATCGAACGGGTCGACGCGGTACAGGCGGGCGATCTCGTCGCGCGCGACGCGGTACAGCTCGAGGTAGGCGACCTCGGCACCGTCGTAGGAGACGATGATGGGCCGCGAATAGTCGCCGCCCAGCCGGTACCGGGCATCGGCGGCCCACTGGGGCGCCGACCACGCCTGATCCCACGCCTTCACCAGGTGGGGCCGGGCGAACCACGCGGCGAGCATCGCCGGATCACTGCCGTCGGGATCGACGGTCCGCAACGAGAATCGGCCGCCCATCACCGGCACGATCGGCGGCCCTGCCTGCGCGACGGTCTCATCGACGTCGACGATCTCGCGTTTGATCTCGTAGGTCATCGGCGCACCACTCCCGCGCGTGGACGTCCGAGGGCACCGGCGTCCTCCAACGAGCCGCGCACCACGCGGTTCGACAATTCGCCGAGGCAACTGAGATTCGGGAAACCCGGGCCCTGCGCGAAACCGGCGAGGTTCGGCAGGAACAGCGTCGGCGTCAACGATCCCACCGCGAGGCGGGAGTCGATCGACTCCTCCAGCGCGGTCATCGTCGGCCCGGATGCCGACGCGGCGGGTCCCAGCGCCAGCTCGATCAGATCGAGGGTGTCGGGCGTCATCAAGTCGGTGAACCACAGCGGTTGCCCGCCGGTGGCATCGATGACGAGGTCGAAGGCCTGCGTCGAGGCGCCCCGCCCGTCGTTGGTCAGGGTGAGTTCGACGAGATCGTCGACGCGGCGCGCGGCGGTGACGCGGCCCTGCAGGTGGTGGACGCGGTGGTCGGACAGCAGGCTCTCCTGCACGCGCACCGAGAAGACACCGCGGTCGGTGCGGCGGATCAGGTCGCGGCGCTCGGCGGCGGCCATCGACGGCCAGCCGGTCGGATCACTGAAGAGCGCGTTCTCGAAGTAGCTCTCGCCGCGGGTGTAGATCGTGGCCCCGGGGGCGATCGCGGATATGGTCATGATGTCGTGGCGGACCAGCTCGTCGAGGACCGATCCGGCGGTCTCACCGCCGCCGACGACCGCGGCGCGCGACGATGCGGGCAGGTCACGCGTGGGCACCAAATCCCAGAAACGTGAAACCGAGAGCACGCGGTCGTCGTCGAGGAATGAGCTGGCACTCGAGCCGGGCCCGGTGATCATCAGCTGGTCGCCGATGACCTCGCTACCGTCGGCCAGGCGCAGTGACCACGTGTCCTCGTCAGCGGCGATCTCGGTAACGCGCCCGACGCGCAGGTCCAGCTCGACGCGGTTGGCCACCCACGCCAAGTAGCGGGCCCACACGTTGTGCTGTGGGTGGGGGCGGCCGCGGTCGACCCATTCGGTGTAGGTCTGGTGCTCGACGAGGAAGGACATCCAGCTGTAGGCGAGCATGCCGCGATTGGCGTCGGTCTCGGTGCCGCGGTGGACCGCGCCGCGATAGGGGAACCCGACGTCCTTCTCCGGGCTGGTCCCCAGGCGGTGGCGCCCATCGGTCCAGCCGCCGATCGGCTGCCAGTTCGCGGCGACAGCGTGCGTGTCGACGGCCACCACGCGCGGGGCGGGCAGGCCGAGGTCGGCCATGACCTTGGCCTTCGTGGCGACCGCCAGCGCCTTGGGGCCGGCGCCAAGTACGAGCAGGGTCGGGGTGGTGGGTTCGGTCATCGTGCGCTCACCCCGGAGTTGATCCCCGTGCCGTCGGCGCCAGCGGCGTCGAGCTCGTCCTCGTCGAGTGCGGCGACTTCCAGGTAGACCGCGGCGACCTGTTCGAGCCGGCCCGGGCGTGCGTCGGCGGCATCGAGGCGCACGGCGAGGTCGGCGACGGTCCGCGCGGCGAAGACATCGGCGATACCGGCTTGCGGGGCGTCGAGCCATTCGCGGATCCGGGCGACGACGGTGGTCGCGAGGACCGAATCACCGCCGATCGCGAAGAAGTCGTCGGCCACCGAGATTTCGGCGGCGACGCGTTGCAACACCGTGGCCACGATGTCGCACAGTGCCCGCTGCAGCGCGGTGCTCGGTGCGACGTGCCCGGTGCCCGAGGCGCCCTGCGAAACGACGGCCCCGACGGCGGCACGGTCGAG
Source organism: uncultured Gordonia sp. (assembly GCA_964630585.1). Taxonomy (GTDB): domain Bacteria; phylum Actinomycetota; class Actinomycetes; order Mycobacteriales; family Mycobacteriaceae; genus Gordonia. The sequence continues at coordinate 2,850 of CAZVVS010000075.1, read as the reverse complement.
CTTGCCGTTGCTGGTGAGCGGCATGGCGTCGAGGATCTCGATGCGTGCCGGGACCATGTAGGACGGGACGAGCGCGCCCACGGCGGCTGCCAACGACTCCGAGGTGTGTCCCGGGGTGCTGAGGGTGACCACGGCGGCCAGCCCGCGCACCGACTGTCCGTCGCCGAGCGGGACGACGACGGCCTGGTGCACCGCGTCGACGGCGCGCAGCGCGCCCTCGACCTCACCGAGTTCGACGCGGTGCCCGCGGACCTGGACCTGGTGGTCGGCGCGGCCGAGGAATTCGATCGTGCCGTCGGGCCAGTAGCGCGCGAGGTCGCCCGTGCGGTACCAGCGCAGACCGTCGCGGGTGACGAAGCGCGCCGCGGTGCGCTCGGGATCGTTGCGGTACCCGCGGGCCACGCCCGCGCCGCCGACCCACAGCTCGCCGGCGACCCAGTCCGGGCAGTCGTCGCCGAGTGCGTTGACGACGCGGCACTCGACGTTGTCCAGCGGCGTGCCGAACGGCACGGCGGCCCAGTCCTGCGGCGGGTCGACGGTTTCGCAGACGGTGCCGTGGATCGCGATCTCGGTGGCCCCGCCCAGTCCGGCGAACCGGGTCTGCGGGCTCAGCGCGTGCAACCGGCGCGGCAGGTCGACGCCCACCCAGTCACCGCCGAGTAGAGCCGCGCGCAGCGAGTCGCCGAGCGCTCCGGCACCGGCGGACTCCGCCTCGGTCAGCAGCATGTCCAGCGCGCTGGGCACACAGGTCAGCACAGAGGCGCGGTGTTCGCGCAGCAGGCGCAACCAGGCGGCAGGGTCCTTGGCCTCATCGGCGGTGACCGCGATCGCCGCGCCACCGGCGCTATAGAGGCCGAAGATGTCGTAGACCGAGATGTCGAACTCCAGCGCCGCGACCATCAGTGACCGGTCGTCCGGCCCTACGTCGAATCGGCGGTTCACATCGTCGATGGTGTTCATCGCCGCACGGTGTGGGACTTCGACGCCCTTGGGCGCGCCCGTCGAGCCGGACGTGAACAGGACGTAGGCGACGTCTTCGGGGTCGCGGGCAGTCAGCGCGGCAAGCGGCTCATGCTGGCGGGCACGGTCGAGGGAAAGCACCGTGACGCCGTCGGGCAGATCATCTGCGGCCGGTGCGGGATCGGTGGTCAGCAGGACGCCGATGCCGCCGGTCTCGACGATGGCGGCGCGACGGAGAGCCGGCTGGTCGTAGCCGATGGGGATCCACACCGCGCCAGCGGCGAAGACGCCAAGCGTCGCGACGACCTGGTCGGGACCCTTGGCCAGCTGCACGCCCACGGCGTCACCGGGGCGCACCCCGGCCGCGGCGAGCGCACCCGCGACGGCCAGCGCCTCGTCCGCCAGTTCTCCGTACGTCATGGTCGAGGCGGTCGAGAGCAGGGCGGTGCGCGTCGGATCGCTGGCCGCAATGGCGAAGAACTCCTCGTGCAGGAGTCGCCCGCTGGTCGGGCGCGCGGTGGCGTTGACCTGCTGGCGGACGGCACGTTGGGCGGCCGGCAATTGCGGGGCGGCCAGCCCCTGCCAACCCGCGTCGCCGACGGCCAGACGGCCGATCGCATCGGTGTAGGCGGCGAACATCGCGTCGATGACCCCGGACGGGAATGCCGATTCCCGCACGTCCCAGTTCAGCAGCAGCCCGCCCGACACTTCGGTGACCTGGGCGTCGAGGACCACTTGCGGGCCCTGCGACACGATATGGCCGGGCTCGCCCAGACGGTCGATCACCTCTGGGGCGAACAACTCCCCTAGGCCCAGCGCACTGGTGTAGACGACGGGGGCCAGCACGGTCTCCCCGCGGGCCCGTCCGAGGTCACGAAGGACTTCCAGCGCGCCGTAGGAACTGTGCGACCCGTTGGTGTGGAGCCGGTCCTGCACCTGCTGGGCGAGTTCGGCGACCGACGCCGCCGCGCTGACGTCGACGTCGAGCAGGATCGACGAGCTGAAGTCGCCGGAGACCAGCTCGACGTCGGGGTGGATCGGTTCGCGGTGGAACAGCGGCACGTTGAGCAGGAATCGCGGGTCGGCCGACCATGCTCCGATCGTCGCGGCGAAGACGGCGGCCAACGCCGCGGCGGGGGTGATGCCGCGGGCGTGCGCGGCGGCCAGGAACTGCTCCTTGGCCGCGGCATCGAGCCAGTGGTGCTTGCGCTGCACGCGGTGGTCGACGACCCCCGACGAGGTGGGCAGCGCGGGCCCGGCGGGCAGGTCGTCGAGGCGGTCGAGCCACCACTGCCGGTCGGCCTCGCGCGCGGGATCGGGGTGGGCGCCACGGTGCTCGAGGTAGTCGCGGTAAGTCACGCCGATCGCGGGCAGCGGCTCGCCGTCGTAGAGGGCGACCAGATCGGCGAGCAGTCGGCGGTAGCTCATCGCGTCGGCGGCGAGCATGTCGATGTCGACGTGCAGGCGGTGGCGCCCGCCGGGTAGCAGCGTGAGCGCGACGTCGAGGACGCGGCCCTGCGAGACGTCGAGCAACTGGTGGCTCGTGGCGTCGCGGACCTCGTCGAGCGCCGCGCGGACCTGCTCCTCCTCGGCGGAGCTCAAGTCGCGCACGGTCAGCGGGTCGCCGTCGGGACGGGCGAGGACGCGCTGCGTGCCGTCGGGCAGGAACTGGGCCCGCAGCATCGGGTGGCGGTCGATGAGTGCGGCCACCGCTGTGCGCAGTCTTTCGGGATCGATCGGGGTGGACGGCGAGGCGTCGAACTCGGCGTATAGGTGTGCGGCCACACCGCCGAGGTCGGCCGCACCGGTCCGGCCCACCCAGTAGGCGTGCTGCATCGGAGCGAGGGCGAATGCCTCCCCGTCGCGGTGGTCGAGTGACGACGAGCCTTG
>CAZVVS010000074.1:0-15509 GCA_964630585.1 uncultured Gordonia sp. | reverse complement strand
GATGAGTTGACCGTCGCAACCGACGCCTCATACACCACTACGCGGGACTTGACCGCGAGGCGACGAGCTGCTCGAGGATCTCGGCTGACTCGCTCAGGGTGATGCGCTCGCCGTACTGCGGGAACGTGGATGGGCGGCGCAGGTACTGACCAACCGCTCCCCTTGGGGACAGGTACGTGAAGCCCTGATAGTCACTTGGTTTGCGGGATCGGATGACGGCGTCGCTGGCGTGGTTCAGTTCGCGCTGATCCTCGTCGATCGCCCACCGACCCTTGAGGTGTTGGTCAGAGCGGCGCACCATTTGTTCTTGGAAGATGGCGTCGAGGTAGTCGACGTCGATCACCAGTTCGCGTCGCAAGAAGTCGAGGAGCACGCGGGAGATCGCTGCTCGGGCTTCGGGGCTCGCATTGACCAGCGCCGGGTGGGCGTTCTGCCAGTTGTCCTCGTCGCCGCAGACCGTGTCGAGCGCTGCGTACTCGAAGCGCAGGAGTCCGCATTGCTCGAGGTTCGGTTGGGTGACTCGCCACCCTCGTTCGAGGTCTTGGTAGAGCAGGTACCCGAGCACTTCGCGCAACGTGCGGTTCGTCTCTTCGAGCGCCAGGTACTTGACCTCGGGATTGAGGGCGTACGCGTCGAGCGGCAGCTCGAGCACGTCGAACACCGCCTGCGCCAGCTGGTCGTGGCGGATCCCAGCAGCACCGGCCTTCTCGAGGGCTTTCGTCAACGCCGTGCGCAACAAGGTCACCAGCACGAAGTCGTTGAAATGCCCGGCTTGCAGCGAGGCGTCCTGACGGTTGTCAGTGAACGCCAGCAGCTTGCGCGCGAAGTCGGGCAGATCGCTCGTGCCACGCAACCATCGGACGACCGACACCGACAGCTCCGTCAGCGCCGACGAGCGACCGCCTGAACCCAGCGTCACGAGTTTCGTGAGATCGCTGCGCACACGGCCGCCGTACGCCACCCCGCACGCCAAGCAGAAGCGGAACGGTGCCGGTACCCACCAAGCCCGTTGCCCGCCACCGATGGTTCCGTCGGTTCCGACGAACAACTCCTGCGGGAGCTGCTTGCGACGGTCGGGTTTGATGCGGGGCGGATCCGCGTCGGGGTCGATCCATTCCTCAGGCACCCGCTCGAGCACCTGATCGACGTCGGTGGGCCATGCGTCGCCCACCAGCTTCGGGTCGTCGGGCGGGAGGTAGAGGAATCCGGCCGCTTGCTCCTCGTCGCCCGAACGGAGATCGACGGGGCGAGGGGTGAACCGCGACGTCTCATCGTCCTCGCGAAAGACGGTGTAGTACTCCTGCCCGCAAGCGCGACAGAAGGCCAGCGGCAGTAGTGCCTTGTCGGGGTTGCCGGGGACGGTGCGCTGCTCCTTCAGGTAGAGCGACCGCTTCGATGGGGCCTCGATGGAGCCGAACACGGTGTGACCGCGGGAGATGAACTGGTGGAGCCGGAACGCGAACAGCGGGAAGCCCGTGTCGGGATGCACCGCTGAGGAGCCGGCAAGGAGCTGGGCTTGGATCGCTTGCTCGGCGAGGCTGCGGTCCTCCAGACCGCATAGCGCTGCCAAGTCGGCCGAGGCGCCTTCGGGCCCCCCGATGGAGCGCGGCGTGACGCGTTCAAGCCGCTCACCATCACGCTCGATGCCGAAGGTGGACTCGATCCACGAGCTGAGCGGGTCGCTCCGCAGCGTGTCGATGTCGGTCGGAGCGTCAAGTGGGGAACGGCTGACGCGCTCGGTCAGCCGTTGACGAACCGCGGGGTCGTCGACATCGATCTCTGGCGTCGCCCGCCGCAGCGTCTCGCCGATCACGTCGGTGTGCAGCACCGTGTCGCCGAACAGGGTGGTCGCCACATCGGCGACCGCTCGACGGCGCTCGTCGTAGCTGCCGGTGGCCATCGTCGCCGAGGTGCCGACGACACGGAGATGGTTGGATCGGCAGGCCTGGCGGAGCCGGCGCACGAGGAACGCGACGTCGGCGCCCTGGCGACCGCGATAGGTGTGCAACTCGTCGAGGACGAGGAAGCGGAGCTGGTTGGCAGCGGAGATGAGCCGCTTGTCGCGGACCCGCGTGAGGATCAGCTCCAGCATCACGTAGTTGGTGAGGAGGATGTCGGGGGGATCAAGAAGGATGGCGTCCTTCTCTTCCCGGCTCTCCTGCCCGGTGTAGCGGGCGAACGTAACAGGAGGTCGGCCACCGAACCCGTGGCCGAGGAACTTGCCGAGCTCTTCCAGCTGACTGTTGGCGAGCGCGTTCATCGGGTACACGACGATCGCCTTGATCCCACCACCAGAGCCAACGCGAAGCACGTGATCGACGATCGGAACGATGTAGCTCAGGCTCTTGCCCGAGCCGGTGCCGGTGGTGAGCACATAGTTGGCGTCGCGGCGGGCAGCATCGATCGCTTCAGTCTGGTGGCGGTGAAGACGGAGTTCGCGGCCTGCGGAGTGCTCGCTCTTGGCGGCCCGGAAGATGTCCGCACAGGTCGGATGGAGGCGGCCGTCGGCAACGAGTTCGGTGATCGTGCCGCCGGACTCGTAGCTGGGGTTGAGGCCAACCATCGGCTCAGGCCACAGGTGGCCGTCGTCGAGCTGTTGACGGACGTGCTGCTCGATTCGCTGGTCACGGAACTGGAGGAAGCTCGTGACGAACGATTCGTAGTCGCCGATCAGTTGAGATCTGAGATCAAAGACGTCCATGGGGTCCGATGGGTGAGGCAGGAGAACCTGCGAGAGTGCAACGCTGGAACATACCTAAGGGGTCTGACACTGAAGCCGGCCGATCACGGGCCCAAGCACGTCGGACGGGTGATCCGTGCAACTCAGGACCAGGCGATCACGGGCCCTGGTCATCGCCACGAAAAGCGCACTCATGTTGAGCGCGTGCTGGTCCTCGTACTCTTTGGGGTCCATTCCGTTCGCTGGCGGCCGCGGGAACTCGCCGTCGGTCAACCCCGGCAGGAAGACGACCTTGAACTCGAGTCCCTTCACCCGGTGGTGGGTGCCGACCTTCACCAGGCCGTTGGCGACGCCGTCGTACTTTTCGAGCTCCTGGGTTGGAATGCCGTGGCGCGACAGGCAGGCCACCGCGGCCTTCGCGAGTTTGTTGGTCGCGCAGCACACCGCTATGTCGCCAGCGCCGACCCCGTCGTCGTCTGTCGTGACCTCACGGATACGCGCGGCGATGCGGTCGAGCTCATCATCGAAGCTCGACCCGACAATCAGCTCGGCGGGGGCTCCCGAGCGTCCCAGTTCGGTGGGCTCGTCGCTGCGGCGGTACTCCTCGTCAAGGTCCTCGATCTGGTCGCCGCCCGCGACGCCGATCGCGACCCGGTAGACCTCGTCGGTGTTTCGGTAGTTGACCCGCAGCACGGACGTCCGACCGCGTACCTCGACGCCGGCTTGGCGGAGGGTGAACCCGCCGGCGTAGATCCGCTGCGCACCGTCACCGGCGATGAAGAGCGCGTCAGGCCGATCGGGACCGGGCCCGTTGACCAGCGCCCGGATGAGCTGCAGCGCGACCAGGGTGAGATCCTGCGCCTCGTCAATGAGGGCGGCGCGGTACATGGGAGTCTGCCGGGCGCGCGCCACGTCTCGAGCACGGATCACGACATCGTGGAAATCCTCGACGTTGCGTTGGGCCATCGCCTCGTCCCACGCTTGCTTGAGTTCCCAGACGTTTCGGCGCAACTGCTCAGCCATCTGCGTTCTGCGGCCGGTCCGCTTGAGGTCGAGGTAGTCGTCGATCTCGGCGATGCCGCGCCCTTTGATGACGTATCGGATCTCGTCCGACAAGTAGCCCCTGGTCAGGCCAGCGCGATCGATGGGTGAGCCTGCAGTGACGACCTTCCTCCAGGCACTGGCGAAGGCAGCGTCGACGCCTTTCGTGTCGAGCCGGGGCTTGACTCCCGCGTCGGTGCAGATGCGGTATGCCAACCGGTCGACATTCACGAAGTCGACCCTCGCCGGATCCGCGTCGGGCAGTCGCCGGAACAGCTGTTCGAACACCGGTGGGAGCGACCTGATGTAGGTGGTCACCAAGATCCGGCCGGTTGGCCCGCCCTCGAAGCGCTTCGAGAGCGCTGCGGCCCGATGGAGCACGACCACCGTCTTGCCTGTGCCGGCAGCGCCCCGGACACGCGCCGGCCCCGCGTACTCCTTGTCCACGATCGCGCGTTGATCCGGATGGAGGAACATCATCCACTCTTCGATGGGCGCGGCCGCGATGCGTTCGAGCTCGTCCTCGGAGAAGAACGGTGACAGTCCAGCCACCGCTCCGAACCGGTCGACGGCGTGTCGGAGCCGTTCTTCGCCGGCCTTGCCCTCCTGTTCGATCGAGCCACGGGCGAACCACTGCTCAGGCGAGTACTCGAGGAGATCGATCGCAAGCTCGATTCGTTCCTCAGTCCAGCCTTGAGCTTCGAGATCGCAGAGGTCGGTCTCCGAGATGAGGGACCGCAGCTGTCCCACCTCGGATGCCTCGAACCCAGCTGCCTCGAGCTCCTCATCGCGCCAGTGATCGAACGGTCGCGGCCGATCAGGCGATGGGAACGTGGCAGTGGTGCGCTCTGTCGCAGTCGCCCGGCTAGTCGGTGCCTCGGTCGGTTCAACAAATCCCATGAACTCGGTCGTGGGATTGATCACGAACTGCGCTCGCCTGGCGCGCTCATACGCCGCATCGTGGTGATCAGCGAACCAGAAGACGTAGGAGTTACCACGTCTGAACAGGATGATCCGCAAGTCCTGGCCAGCCCGGATCGAGTACAGCTTGCGCAGAGCGCCTTTCAGGCTCTCGAAGTTCAGCCCTGGGTGGTCCGGGTCCTTCCTGAACTGCAGAAGGGCGTCATTGACTCGTTTGCTCTCGATCGGCTGAAGCCGCGCCAACGACTCGAAGTACTCCTCATCGAAGCTGACCTGAAGGGTCGTTATTGCCGTCATCTACCGCCTGCCCTGCCCACTTCACCAGCGATCACCCCCAACGCACGTTGGTCAACGAGAATGCCATACGCATGGGGCGCTCGCCCTCCCGACCTTCAGCGAATCGAACGGCGCTACAACAACGGCGAAAGCGACAGCGACTAACAAAGTCGGAGCCACCGGTCGTGGTGGTCAGGTTCATCGTGCTGGCAGGACCGAGAGACCGGCGGGCTGGGAGTGCGGCCGGTCGAGCGGAGCGTCGAGCTCCACCGTCGCGTGATTCCCGGGCACGTGCTTTCAGCGGCGACCACGGCCGCTGGCCGATGGTCGAGCCGCGATGAGTCCAGCAGCCTCGTCGAGGAAGTCGTCCTCGGACTGGAATCCCTTGGCGGTGCTGGCGACGCGCAGATAGGCGAGCTCACGTTCGCCGGGCTTGAGCTGTTCGAGCTGCACGCCACTTCGAGGGTTGAGGATCCGGAGGACTTCCGTCGCGACTTGGGCAGCGGTGACGAGCGGCTGGAACGCCAGGGAGTCCATCACCTTCTCAGCGACTTCTTTGGCGACTGGATCCGACCCCCGTTGGGCGGGATCGGGATGGCGACGAGTGATGGCCTTCGCGATGGAGTCGGTCAACTTCTTGTCGTTGAACGGTTCGACGGTTCCGTCGCGTTTGGCGATCCGCTGAGGCTTGCGGTCCGGCGTGGGCGCCTTCTTGGCCTTCCAGAAGCGTTTGACGAAACCTTCGGCGTTCGAGAACTGGTTGTCGGAGGGTCCGAACATCAGCGCGTATCGAAGTCGGAGCACGGCATGGCGGCGGTCGTCCTCAAGCACGGCGAGGAGCGTGCGCCCGATCTCGCGGCCGTTCACCTTCGAGGACTCCGTATCGGGAGAGCGGTTGGCGAACATCTCGTCCACGACCCGGTCGACGATCTCGTCGAGTTCGGGGTTGGGGACCCGCCGAACCGAAGCCTTGCGGATGCTCTTTCGCAGCTTCAGCCGATCGAACTGTTCGGACGGCGGGCTCGCCTGAGGATCGCCCTTGACGACCTGGATCGAGCCGAGGTCGAGCTGCTCGATCGTTGCGAATCGACGGTCGCAGCGAGTGCAGCGTCGGTATCGACGGACCTCGCCGTCGGTACCGGCGCGGGTCTCTTCGATCTTGGTGGCGGCGTTGCAGCGAGGACAGTTCATGATGGGCATTGTAGGTGTCGTGCAGCCGTCAAGTCTCTAGGTATCTAGATCGTCTCGCATTTTTCACTTCATGCTGTTGACACAGCCCTATGCCGAGTACGAGAGTGATGAGACCGAGTGCGGCCGGCGTCGCCTCAGCTGGGGAACCTGATCAGACGCCGGGTTGGGGACCTCTTCGTGGGCGGGCAGACCGCACAAGGGAGTCGTGGTGGCTCGGGGATCCGGGCCACCACGACGGCTCCCGTTCATGCCGCTGGCCCCGCACCTCGAGGACTTCCGATGAAGACGTCGGTTTCTCAACAGGACCTCGCTACCGAGGCGATCGCTGAGGTCGCCATGCCGGTCGCGTGTCCGAGCGTCGAGACGATCGACCCGCCGATCGATGGCGTCGAGAAGCTGCCATCGATGTTGTTGCAGCAGTTCGTGTTGGCGGTCACGGAGGTCGCGTTGGCAGCCGCCAGCCGTTGCGCAGACCTGCTGCCCGGGATTGTCGAATCGGTGGAGAACGTCGTCGTCTACGTCGCCGGCACCCCGAAGTCTCGCTACGCGCACTTCCTGGACAACGCCTGGCGGGGTGAGGGTGGGTGGGTGCCCGAGATCGTCTTGAACGCCACGCACCTCGACCGACCCACCGAGGACATCCTCACCACGATCCTGCACGAGATCGCTCACGCCTACGCCGCCTCGCAGGGGATCAACGAGACCAGCCGTGACGGCCGATACCACAACCGGCGATTCGCCGAGATTGCCATCCAGCTGGGTACCCACGTTGTTCACGACGACCGCATCGGGCACCGGACACGTGGCCTCTCCCCCGCCGGCCGCGAACGATACGCCGACTTGTTGCACGTCCTCGGCGACGCCGTAACCCTCGTCCGTGACCCGAAGCGCTCGATCATCGAAACTGGCCCGCGGCCGCCAACCACCGGCGGGGAGGACATCTCGTCGAACACCGCTGCGAAGCGCCCGTCGTACGTGATGGCCATCTGCGAGTGTCGCAACAAATCTGGGCGACCCGCCGTCACGTTGAGGGTCGCCACCGGATGTTGGCGTCCGGGCACCACCCACTGCTGGGTCTGCGGGACGGACTACGTCGATCCCGCAGCGACGACCATCAACACCGACCCAAACGAGGGTTGTCCGAGTCTCGACAACCCCTTCCCGTCGGAAGAGCCCGAGTGACCACGATCGCGCGCACCGGGCGCGCTCCTCCCGAAGGGAACGAAGTGAGCGGCCTGGCTGTCACCAGGCCGCTCGTCCACGAACGCCAGACCCATCAGGTGCAAACCAGGAAAGGACAACATCCGTGAAGAACATCAGCGTACTGAAGCGCTACGGCCTCATGGCCCTCATCGCCGCCGTGATCGGAGCGATGGTTTTGCTTGCCGGTGCGGGCAAGAATCCTGAGCCGATCACCTGCACGAAGCCGTCCGCGACGGTCGTGCTCGGCGGCGTGTCGGGCTCGCAGCGGTCCTCGATCCTCGAGACCCGCTTCCTTGCCCAGGCCCGAGCCGAGCTGTACCGCAGCGGTGTCTGCGGCGGCACCACCGTGATCGAGGTGTGGTCCACCGAGGGGTCGACCCGGGTCTTGTGGAGCGCCAACGACAGCCTGCGCGTCGTGGGTGACACGCTGCAGGCCCGCAAGCTCAGCGCCACCCGCGCCCTCGACGGCGCCATGAGCACCATCACGACCCGCTACGACGACGCCGTCCGCGCGCTCCCGGCGAAGGGGTCGGGGTTCCTGGGTTGGCGCACGATCGCCGCTGACGCGCTGGCCGAGCTCACGGGCACGACGCTCGACAAGCGGGTCGTGGTCGTCGACGACGGCGTGCAGATCGACGACACGATCAACCTGAACCGGCCGCTCACCGTCGACGAGGCGACCTCCCTCGCCAACACCGTCAACAACACGACCGACCTGCACGGCGTGGCTGTGACGCTGGTGGGCATCGGCCAGGTCGCCGGCCCGCCGCCCCCGGCCGGCGGCGAGTGGGTCCACGCCATCCGTGCCTTCGCCATGCGTACGTGCACGGCCACCGGCGCCACGTGCCGCGTCGTCGGCTCGTCGGTCCAGAGCAGCGACAACTGAGAGGACGACCGTCATGAGCCACATCAAGCGCACCACCCAGGCGTCGGCGTCCAGCACGGCGGCGGGCGCCCCCAACGGCGGGGGCACCGACATCTTCGAGTCGGTCAACGACGCCATCGACAAGGGCGTCCCCACCCGTGACCTCGCCGACGGTCACCCCTTCCACAGCCCCGCCCACACCGACACCTCCCACGTCGGGCTCCGGGCCGACCAGTTCGCCACCGCCGCGGTCAACGCAGCGGACCGTGACGGCCACCGCGAGAACCTCGAGGCCAAGGCGGACGCGGCGGCGACGGTGCCTGCGGTGCGCCACAACCGGGCCCGTCGCCGAGAAGCCCGCAAGGAGCTCAAGCGCCTCATCCGGCTGGTGAGGAAGTTGAGCCCGTACAGCTACCAGTCCGAGCATGTCGCCCGGTACCTGCTGTTCACCGCGGCGATGGTCGTCGTCGACGTGGCGTCGGTCGTGGGCGCGTCGAACAACGCCGTCGGCGACAACGGCGTGCTGCCGTGGCTCATGGGCCTCGGCATCGGCGTGTCCATCGTCTCGGTCGGCGCCGCAGCGGGCGGACTCAAGCGCGAGGCACATGAGCGCTCCACCCGCCGCCCAAAGCCGCCGAAGGCCCTCAAGAACTACCCGATGCTGTTCGGACCCGCTCCAGGAGCGGGACGGTGGGGCGACAACCTGCTCGCCGGCGGGTTCGTCCTGGTGGCGGTCGCCATCTTCGTGCTGCGCTCGATCGTCGCCGGTGGCCAACTCGGCCTCGGGTACGCGGCGATGAGCGGGCTCACGCTGTTGGGCAGCTACGCCAACAGCTACGCCTTCGGGCCCTTCGACAAGGCCGCCGCCACGCTGCGGAACCTCAACGCGGACCGGGCGCAGGCCAAGGCCGACCGCGATGCCGCCGAGAAGATCATCGAGAACGCGTCCGGGCTCGTCACCCGCCCCAAGAGCATCAAGAAGATCTACCGCAGCGAGGGCAAGGCCGCCGCCGCGCTCATCAAAGCGACCGCCCACCACGGCATCGTGTTGGACCACCCCTCCAGCTTCGGCACCTTCGAGCACGACCCCTCGACCACCAGGCCGAAGAAGACGTCGAAGAAGGCGAAGGGCTCGAAGAAGGCGCCGCCCAGCAACGGCACGTCCGCCATGCGGAGCACCCGCTCCACGAAAACGACCGCGGCGGTGAACGGCAGCACCAACGGCAACGGGAAGGCGCCGGCATGAACCGCCCGTCGTTCACCGTCACCAACACCAGCGTCGACCGGCGCGACGTCGGGCCACGCCCCCTCGGCGGCAGCGGTATCCGCTCCGGCGGCGGGGTCGTTCAGGAGCGGGCGGCGCAGGTCGCCGGCCGCTTCGAACACGCCCGATCCTGCCCCGAGGACCCGACGATGCAGCTGTTCCTCACCGACCTCTCACCGTCGCTCGGCTACGGCGGCAACCCCGGCAACGACCCGGCCGGGCTGCGCCATCCCGCGCTCCTGGCCGCCGCCCGCCATGTCGCCCGCGCCTGCCGATGCGGGCACGAGTACCTGCAGGTCCTTAGCTTCGACCTGCACGGCGACTTCGACATCGGCCCGCTCACATTCAAGCGAGCCGACATGGCCACGCTCACCGCCGCCATGGAGTCCCGCAACTACGGCTCGGGCTGCTCCACCCTCGGCCCGGCGCTGGCCGCGGCCACGAACATCCTCTCGGACTGGGACGGCCCCGCCACCGTCACGGTCATGAGCGACTTCGAGCTCACCGACCCCGACTCCATCCGCATGCTCGGCGAGCTCCCCGCCCACGTCCACGCCGTCGTCTTCACCTCCCCGGTCCACACCGAGCTCGTGGCCGTCAGCGACGACGTCGAGATCACCCACGTGGCGCCCACCGACACGGTCGAGACCGTCGCCCACGCCATCCACGCCCAGCTCATCCACCACCGTCCGACCGGTCGCCGTTCGAGGAGGGCGTCGTGAACCGGCGCACCTCGAGAAGGCAGGCGGCGGGCGTCATGGTGCTGATGTCGGTGGCGATCGTCGGCTGCGGCACCACACAGCAGATCGACGTCCCGCGGGGCGCGGACACCGAGATCGGCTGGTGGGCGGCCGCCACGTCCACGACATCAACCACGCCGTCGACGCCGTCCACACCCGGCGTGGTCACCACGACCGTCGACGTCCCCGCCGATGTGCTGTTCGTGTACGGCTCGGCCGAGCTCACGCCGGCGGCGACCGCCACCCTCGACGGCATCGCCAGGGGGCTGGTCCGCGACCGCGCCTACGAGATCACCGTCACCGGCCACACCGACCACCTAGGCACCCACAACGACACCCTCGGCCGTGCCCGCGCCCAAGGCGTCATCGACTACCTCGTCAATGCCGGGGTGCCCGGCGGCGCGTTCACCTCGGCGGCAACAGCCGGGTCGAGTGACCCCCTCTGCCGCGAGACCCGACCCGACGGCAGCGACGACGCCGACTGCCGGGCCCGCAACCGGCGCGTGACGATCACCTACACCACGACGGAGGGCCGGCGATGACCGGATCGGGCGGCCCGCCGTTCTCCCAGCAGATCCTCAAGGCCGTCGCCGTCGTCCTGGCGGTGGCGGTGGCGGCGCGCGCTGCGTGGGTGCTGCTCGCGCCGATGGTCGGCGGCCTCATCGTGTTGGCCGCGCTCATCGTCATCTACCGGGTGCTGCTGCGCCGGTTCCGGGGGTGGTGACGGTGAACGGTCGGATTCCGCGTCCTCCGCTGTGGACCGAGAGCTGGGGACGCTTCTGGGCCGTGGTCTTCGTCCTGGCGTTCTGGCCCGTGGGGCTCGTGGCGTTGAAGCTGGCGATGCCGTTGTTCACGGCGGTCACCCTGGTGATCATCGCCGTGGTCGTCCTCCGGGTCATCGTGGTGCTCGTCGCTCGCAAGCGCCGGGGCTGGTGATATGGACACTCGGAAGGGTCGTCCAGGCGCATCAGCGGCAGGGACTCCGCTGTTGTGGAATGCACAACGAAGCATTGACATCTATCGAACATGTGTTCATAGTGTCCGCCATCTCGACGGCTATGCCCCCGGAAACGGGTGCGGCGGGCCGTCGGTGTCATCGATGCGGGTACGGGCGGTGGGCCTGGTGGGGCCGGTCCGACTCGGTGAGGTCAACCCTGTAAGCGGAGAACCTGACGATGGCAACACCATCTACTGCGGGATCTGACGCGTCCCGGGTGCGAGTGCAACCCGAACGGCGTCAACAACCGGACCTGGCCAAGTTGGCCGCGGCCCTGATCGAGCTCGCCACCGAGCAGCTCAACAACAGCAACACCACCACCACCACCACCACCAACACCGGCACCTCGACCGCCACGCCGTCGACGAGCAACGCCGACGTCGCGACCGTCACGCCGAAGGTCACTTCGCAGACGCCGGCGCGGTCGCGTCGACGTGGGAGGGCGGCATGAGCGTGTCCTGGCACCGGCTCGACTTCCCACCGGAACTCGACGCCAGCGCGGTGGTCGAGTTCGTGCGGTCCCTCGGGTCGCGGGGCCGTCACGGCATGTTCAAGGTGGCGCGGCCCGTGATCTTCGAGGTGACCGCGACTGCGGGCCGCTACGAATGGCGGCTCGGCATCGACGACCGCGACGCCCCGCCGGTGCTGCGCCAGCTCCGCCACCACCTCCCCGACGTTGCGGTGCAGCCCTCCAGCCGCGATCTCGGCGATCTCGATCGGGGTGTCGAGCTCCGTCTGGCCGCGCCACTGCGCCACCTCCGAACCAACCTCGTCGCGGCAACCTCTGCTGGCGTGCTGGGCGCCATGGGCAGCCTCGGCAAGGACGAGTCCATCGTCTACCAGTGGGTCGTCGGGCCGTGGCTGCCACGCCGTCCCGTCCCGAATCCATCGGACCAGTCATCAAGCCCCTGGCCGTGGTCGCTCCTCGACGGCCAACCGCACTTGGACGGCGAGTCGACCCGGGCGTTGCGCGACAAGCAGAACGACGTCGTGTTGGGCGCCATCGGGCGGATCGCGACACGCGCCGCGACGACGACGCGGTGCCGCCAGCTCGAGGGCCGCGTGATCGGCGCGCTGGCCGTCGCCCGAGAACCCGGCGTCGGGCTCGTTCGCCGCCTCGTCCCGCCCCGCTTCGTCCGCGGCCGCCTCGCTGCGATGTCGACGCCGATGGTGGCATGGCCGTGTCCGCTGAACGCCACCGAGTTGGCCACCGTGATGGGGTGGCCGATCGGGTCGCCGGTCCTGCGGGGCGTCGAGTACCGCGGCCACCGCCAGCTGCCCGCACCAGAACGGGTCGCTCTCCCCGCCACCACGGTCGCGGCAGCGGCAGCGGCGGGCAAGCCGGTTCGAGCGGTCGCGGACGCGACGTTCCCCGGGCGCGACGGCGTCCTAGTGCAACGGCGCCGGGACGCGACGTTTCACACGTTGATCTTGGGGCCGACGGGGTCGGGCAAGTCGGTGCTGATGGCCAACTTGATCGCCCAGGACATCGCCGCGGGCTACGGCGTGATCGTCATCGAGAGCAAGGGCGACCTCGTGACCGACGTCCTGGCCCGAATCCCCACCGACCGTGTCGACGACGTGGTCGTGTTGGACCCCACCGACGCAGCGCCGGTCGGCCTGAACCCCCTCGCCGGGGTGCGAGGCCACCGGGCTGATCTCGTCGTCGACCAGATGCTGGGACTGTTCCACGCGCTGTGGCGCGACTCGTGGGGGCCGCGCACCAACGATGTGCTGCACGCCGCGTTGCGCACGATCGCCGGGCACCCCGACGCCTCCCTGGTCACCGTCGCCGCGTTGTTAAGCGACGACGAGGTTCGCCGCCGCCTCACCGACGGGATCGCCACGCGGGATCCGTTCGGGCTCGGCCCGTTCTGGGACTGGTTCGAGGCCCTCACTCCCGAGTCCAGGGCGCAGGTGTGCGGCCCGTTGAACAACAAGCTGCGCACGTTCCTGTTGCGCCCGACGTTCCGGGCGGTGCTCGGCCAGACCGATCCCCGGTTCGCGTTGCGCGACGTGTTCGCCGACCGAAAGGCCCTGTTGGTGAACGGCGCGAAGGGCGCCCTCGGTCCCGAGGGCAGCACCTTGTTGGGCTCCGTGGTCCTGTCGATGCTGTGGCAGCAGATCCTGGAACGCTCTGCCATTCCGCCGGAGCGACGCCGGCCGGTCATGGTGTACGTCGATGAGTTCTTCGACTACCAGGTGCCGGGCGTCGACCTGGCCGAGATGTTCGCCCAGGCGCGGGGGATGGGTGTTGCGCTCACCGTCGCCACCCAGCACCTCTCCCAGCTCGACACCGCCACCCGCGACTCCGTGGTCACCAACGCCCGGTCCAAGATCGTGTTCGCCACCGGGGAACGCGACGCAAAGATTCTCACCGCCGGCCGCCGCGAGATCACCGCCGAGGACGTCGTGCGGCTCGGCCGCTACGAGATCTACGCGTCGCTTGTCGCAGACGGCGGCGCCACCCCGTTCGCGTCCGGCCGTACCACCCCGCTGGCGCCAGCCACGTCGAAACCCAAGACCGTCCGGGCACGGTCGGCCGCCAACTACGGCACCCCGGCCAAGGTCACCGACGAGCGACTCCGCCAACAACTCACACCCACCGACACCGCCCCGGCGCGCCGAGCCAAACAGCAGGACGGTCCCGGCGGCGGGTTCGGGACACGCCGGAGGACCCCATGACCGGCGTTCGTCTCGCTGTTCGCATCGCGTCGAGCCGAATCGGGGCCAAACACCGCCCCCGCAGGGCGTTCGCCGCGGTTGTACCGCCGAATGTTCACCCCAGTCGGAGGACGGCATGAACCCCCGGCGACATGCCCCGAACCCGACCATGCTCAGCGACCGCGACCTCGCCGTCTTGGACGACATTGCGTCGTTCCGTGCCATGACCGGCGACCAGCTCCGCCGTCTGCACTTCGACCACCACCACGGGGAAGGATCGGCATCGGGAGCACTCCGGAGTTGCCAGCGAACGCTGCGACGTCTCGTTGACCTTGGGCTCCTCGCCACGCTTCCTCGCCGAGTCGGAGGTGTCCGCTCCGGTTCCGCTGGTCTGACCTACGTGTTGGGCTACCACGGTCAACGTCTCGTGCGACCCGACCGTCGTGCCCGCACACCCGAAGGTCTCGGTGACCGCTACGTCGCCCACACCCTCGCCGTCGCAGAGGTCGCCGTCGGTCTTCGTGAACTCGTCCGACGCGGTGCTGTCGACGATCTGCTGGTCGAGGTCGAGCCGGTCTGCTGGCGCGAGTTCACCGCCGGCCGCAAGACCGCGACGCTCAAGCCGGACCTGTTCGTCACCGTCGGCGCTGGTGACCTCGAGGCGCGCTGGTTCGTCGAAGTCGACCTCGCGACCGAGTCGCTCGTTCGCGTGCGCGCCAAGTGCCAGACCTACCTCGACTACTACGCGACGGGTATCGAGACCGACCTTCACGGCGTGTTCCCCAAGGTCGCGTGGATCACGCCCGACGAACGGCGTGAACGCCAGATCGCCGACGTCGTCGCCAAGCTGCCACCGCCCGCCGGCGACATGTTCGCCGTCACGACCATCTCGGCGGCCATCGACACCCTCACCAGCATCGACCCCGACGGCGGGGAGGTGGACGAGCACGCCGCAGCAGACCAGGGCGCACCACGATGAGCCCGACTACGAAACGGCGTGCTGCCAGGCTCCGCACTGCGCCCGTTGGTGAAGTCCTCGTCGGAGACGCCGTCGAGCAACTCCGACGGCTCCCCAACAACTCGATCGACTGCGTCGTGACCTCGCCGCCGTACTTCCGGCTCCGCAACTACGGCCACCACGGCCAACTCGGACTCGAAGACCACGTCGACGACTGGGTCGCCAACCTCGTCGCCGTGATGGCAGAGGTGCGCCGCGTGCTCACCGACACCGGCACCGCGTGGCTGAACGTCGGCGACAGCTACAGCCGCCACCCCGCCACCGGTGCACCCTCCAAGAGTCTCGTCCTCGCCCCCGAACGGCTGCTGCTGGCGCTCGCCGCTCACGGCTGGTGGGTGCGGAACAAGGTCGTTTGGGCCAAGACCAACCCCATGCCGACGTCGATCAAGGACAGGTTGGCCACCACCTGGGAGCCGGTCTACCTGCTCACCAAGACGCCGCAGTACTTCTTCGACCTCGACGCCATCCGCGTCCCACACCGCTCCCGCCCGGCTCGTCGACGCCCCCGCGACCGGGGCGCGGTCCCGAACCTCGTACCCGAATGGCAAGGCCCCCTCGCCGGCACCAACAGCGGACTCAGCCGACTCAAGGCGTCAGGCATGGCCGGACATCCCTTGGGCAAGAACCCCGGCGACGTCTGGCAGATCAC
>CAZVVS010000073.1:0-15599 GCA_964630585.1 uncultured Gordonia sp. | reverse complement strand
AACGTCGTCCCGTAGCCCATCGGCGGCTCGCGGGTCCAGGCCCTCAGGCCTCCAGCTGCCTGGCGATCGAGCGTTCCAATTGCTCGGCGCCGGGGACCGGGACGTCGATCAAGCCATCGAGTTCGGCGCGCGCCTTGCGATAAGCGGCCTGTCGCTCGGCCGGCGTCGCGGCCTCGTCGGCGGCGATCATCACCAACCGGCGAGCGCGCTCCAGGGATTCGCGTTCGACCGGCGAGAAGTCGGCCTGCTTGCGACGACGGGCCTCGCGCTCGGCCGCGTCGAACGCCGCGGCGTAGTCCAAGACCGCGTCGCGGTATTCGAGGAAGGCCCCGGCGTCGACCTTTGCAGGGTCGGGCACCTCGTCGGCACCGGGTGACTCAGAGATGACGATCCGGGGCCGCAGCATGTCCGCCCGACCCTTGGCCTTGTGGAACTCGCGGGTGAGAGGTTCGCGGACGTCGACAAGCATGGGAAAGCGGATGATCGTGGCGAGGTCGATCTCGTATTCCCACCAGCGCTGATCCACGTCATCGTGGGTGCGCAGCGTGGTGCGCACTTGCTCGGTGTTGAGACGGGTTACCCGCCGCTCCTCGATGTCGGCGGCCGAGCGGACGCGTTCCATCTCGAGCTGGTGCCTGCGCCGATTGGCAATGCCCTTGCGGTACTCACGGACCACGAACTTGCCGAAGTAGGCAAGCGGGAAGATCAGCCACCAATTCCAGGCCAGCGCGGTGAAGATAGGGCCCATGGTTCGATCGTAGCCATGGCCGCCGGGACCGGACTACTGTCGAAAGCGTGGCCACCTGGGATCCGTCGGTGTACCTCGCCTTCGCCGACCACCGCACCCGACCGTTCGTCGAGCTGATCAACGCCGTCGACCTGGGGCCCGAGCAGGTGGCCGGCATCGTCGACCTCGGCTGCGGCCCGGGCCACCTGACGCAGTATCTGCGGCGTCGATGGCCTGACGCTCAGATCCTCGGCATCGACTCGTCGCCGGAGATGATCGAGCAGGCGAGCTCCGAGAACGACGATCCGCGGGCCTCGTACGCGGTCGAAGACGTCTCGACGTGGCTGCCGGCCGGCCCCGTCGACCTCATCGTCTCCAACGCGATGTTCCAGTGGGTCGACGATCAGTGGAACGTCTTGGACCGTCTGCTCGAACGCCTGTCCCCCGGTGGGGCCATCGCACTCAGCGTCCCCGACAACGCCGAGAAGCACGCGCACAGGTCGCTCTATGAATTGGCCAGTCGCGAGCCGTATGCGGAACACCTCCGTGAGGCGCGGCGGCTCCAGCACCTGGGCGCGGACCAGTACCTGCGGTTCTTCACCAACCGCGGACTGCGGGTGAACGCGTGGTCCACCACGTACCTGCAGATCCTCACGGGCGACGATCCGGTGTTCACCTGGGTCTCGGGTACTGGCGCGCGTCCCTTCCTGCAGGGACTCGACGACGATCTGCGCGCGACGTTCGTCGAGGAGTACAAGGCGATGCTGCGGGCGGCGTACCGGCCCGAGTCCTTCGGGACGGTCTTCCCGTTCACGCGCACCTTCGCGGTGGCGACCAAGATGCCGCCCGCCTGACCCGGCGACGAGTACTGCCTATCCCCCGTCGCGCAACGCCTTGGCCGCCGATGTGGCGAGCTCGTCGGCGATCTCGTTGTAGTGGTCGCCGTTGTGGCCCTTGACCCACTCCCACGTGACTTTGTGGCGCGACTCCTCCTCGATCAGCCGCTGCCACAGTTCGACGTTCTTGACGGGCTTCTTGTCAGCGGTGCGCCAGCCGTTGCGCTGCCAGCCGGCCACCCATTTCATGATCCCGTTACGCACGTAGCTGGAATCGGTGTACAGGATCACCGTCGACGGCTTGGTCAGGGCCGCCAGGCCCTCGATGGCCCCGGTGAGCTCCATCCGGTTGTTCGTCGTGTCCGCCACCGCGCCAGAGAGTCGCTTCTCATGGCCGCGATAGCGCAATACCGCGCCCCATCCGCCGGGGCCGGGATTGCCCAAACAGGCCCCGTCGGTCGAGATCTCCACAACACCGGTGTCGCCACTCACAGGGAATCAGGGTACCGTCACGACGGTGTTGCGATTGGGTCGCGACCCTCGCGTGCCCAGGACTGGCTATTCACAATAGTCACACCAGTAACAAGCCGATTGGATGTACCCGCATGCCCACACGTCGTTCCCTCGTGGTCGGCCTGACCGTCGGCCTCGCCGTGACCACACTGACGCTGGCCGCACCGGGTGCCCACGCTTCACCCTGCAACGCCCTGGGCCCGGTCGGGCATGACGTCGGCAGCACCGGCAGTGCTGCGTCGTCCCGGATCGGCATGGGAAGCCTCGACTTCGGCAGCTACTCGGCACCGGGCAAGAAGCCCCAGATGCCGCTGAAGAAGTTGAAGGGCGGGCCGAGCCAAACCGTCCAGTGGGTGACCGGACCCCTCAGCCCCAACCGCACCGACAAGCGGTTCTCGATCACCGCGACCGACGTCGGCGTCTCCTGGGACAACGGTTCGGGCCAGGTGCTGATGGCCTTCGGCGACACCTGGGGCAAGTGCAACGGTGCGCTTGTGTGGCGGCACAACACCATGCTGCGGGCCAAGGGCAGCAGCGACGTCTCCAAGGGCATCACGTTCCCGAACGCGCGCCCGGGCGACATCCGTTCCGGTGCCTCGGTCACTGCGGCTCAGCCGACGTTCGCGCAACCGATGACCAACGCGATCGGCATCAGGAACATCGAGGTAGGGCGCATCCCGACTGCGGGCATCTCGATCGGCGGCGTGCAGTACCTGTCCTTCATGTCGATCCAGCGGTGGGGCGAGGCCGGCCGGTGGGAGACCGGATATTCGGCGATTGCCACCTCGCACGACAACGGCCAGACCTGGCAGGTCCAGAACAACACGATCCGCTCCCGCTACGAACTGAACCTCCCCGGCGTCCCGCAAACGTCGACCGGGCAGGGCCGCTTCCAGGTGAGCTCGTTCCTGCGCAGGGGTGACTGGGTTTACCAGTACGGCACGCCCAACGGCCGCTTCGGCGCGCTGTTCCTGGCACGTGTTCCCGCGTCGCGCATCCTCGACATGAACGCCTACCAGTACTACAACGGCGGCGGTCGCTGGTCGAGCTACAGCGGTGATGCGACGAAGATCGCGACGGAGCCGATTGCCGAGGTGTCGGTGCGCTACAACAACTACCTCGGCAAGTTCGTGATGCTGTCTTCGCGCAAGGGCAGCATCACGTTGCGCACTGCTCCTAGTCCCGAGGGACCGTGGAGCGGACCGCGCACCATCGTCTCGAGCCGGCAGATCAGCAAGCTGTACGCGCCGTACATCTGGCCGCGCGACACCGGCGGCGCACTGTATTTCGTGGCGTCGCGCTGGGATGACTACAACGTCATGCTGATCCGCACCGACCTTTCCTCGTTCCGGTAGGACAGCGACCGAGTATCGCGTTGACCGGCGGTTTTACTACGACGAGGAGTCGGCAGCCGCAGCGGTGACGCCGTGGGGCGGCGGAACCGTCCGGAGAGCTGGTGCGTCCAAACCAGCATGACAACTCCGATTCCCTCCCGTCCCTTCGGCGTCGAGCCGAGCGAGATGACCGCTCTCGCCCAATCCTGGCAACGCAGCGGCCATGTCCTGGCCACCGTTGACGTCGACGACCTCGAGAACACCGCGGGGATTGCCCGCTGCATGAGCGCGGTGCGTTCGGCTGCCGGGCCGACGCGGCGCGTCGTCAGAGGTGTCGCTACTCGACTCGATGCGTTGAGTCAGATCGCGCGCCGGTTCGGTGCGTCGGCGAGGGCCGACGACGATGCTGCCGCGGCAGCACTGCGTGGATTGGCGGATCGGTGATGCTCACCGTCGACGAGGTTGCCGGCTGGCCCGAGGCGCCGTTGGCGCTGGCGGCGCGGCAGGCCCGGGATATTGGGCGTACGTTGCGGACCGAGGTGACCGGCGCCCGCGCAGAACTGACACGGTTGAAGAGGTGGCACGGGCGGGCCCACGATGCGGCCGCACATCGGCTGGCACAGGAGGCCGACCATGCCGACGAGATCGCCCGGGTGCTGGCGGCGTTCGCGGACACCGCCGCCGCCGCGGGAACCGAACTCGCCGCTGGCCGCGACATGGTGATGCGGCTTGTCGGCGAGCAGTCCGGTATCCGTAGCGACGGGAGAGATCGCGCGATCGACACGTCGGAGGACTCCGTCGAACCGGACGCGAAGGTGCGGGCAGCCCTTGCCGACCTTGACGGGATCGACCGACGCCGCGCGGAAGAGCTGTCGCGGCTGAGTGCCGACCTCGACGCGATGGTCCACGGGCACGTCACCGTGGCGACACCGGAGGGCCTTCGTGATCCCGACGGTATCGTCAATCGGCTGGTCGCCCTGACCCCCGAGCAGCGTCGTGACCTGTTGCGGAGGATGAGCCCCGGCGATGTCGACCGGGTGGTCGCGGCGAATCCCCAAGTGGTGGGCAACCTCGACGGCGTACCCTTCGGTGTCCGGATCGCCGCCAACCGCCGGAGCATCGAGGAGGCGCTCGAGGCAGAGATGAGCCGCGGCGTCGGCGACGGTCCCCGCGCGCACCAGCTCCGGGCGATGCTGGGGACGATTCCCGACCCGCACCATCCGGGCCGACGGGTTCCGCGGCAGTTCATCACCTTCGCCAACACCAAGGCGGGACGGTCGATCGAGATGTTCGGGGCGTGGTCGTCGCAGACGCGTGGCGCGGCCGTTTACGTTCCCGGGACCGGGACGAAGATGGACTCCGCCGGCGCCAACCGGACCGCGGCGTGGAACTTCGCCAACCGCAGTGGGGCGCCGGTGTTCCTGTACATGGACGGACAGTTCCCGCCGAACCTCGCCACCGCGGTGTCGCCGGGCTTCGCGACGTCGATGGCCCCGAAACTCGTGGGCTTCTCTCGGGCGCTCGACGCCGAGGTCGCCGATCACGCCCCGGGGGCGGCGACGACCTACATCGGACACTCCTACGGTGGCGCGGTCGTCGGCACTGCTGAGCAGTTGGGACTGCGGGCTGACCGCGTGGTCTACGCTTCTGCGTCGGGTACCGGAGTGCTCCCCGGCGGCGCCGATTCCTGGGTCAATCACGATGCGGCACAACGGTATTCGGTGACACCGCCGGGTGATCCGATCCAGCCGGTCCAGTCCTCCGGCGCGCACGGCGGTGACCCGGACAGCGCCCCGGGGGTCACCCGAATGGATTCTGGCGACTACTCCAACGGCGAGCGGGTGCACGGCATGGGCGGGCACGGCGCCTACTTCGACGACCCCGGCAGCGACGCCTTCAAAAACATGGTCGCGGTGATCCGGGGCGACTCCGTGACGCTCTACGTCGAGCGGGAACCGGACACGCCCCGACCGTGGTGAGCGTGTGGCCGCCCCGCCAAGACCGAGGACGAATCCATGCGGACTGGGTTCGGTGATCCCGGCGACAACGAGGAGCGTTGGAACTCGCTCCCGCCGCTGGCGTCGCCGGGACGTACCATCGCCGCGGCCGCGAGGCACGGCCAATACAACCGCGTGGGCGACAAAACCAGGCTTTCTACGCTGGCGAATGATGACTGGCGCTACATCGCTGACCCCAACGACAGGGCTACAGCGATGCTGCAATACCGATTCCGGGACCGCGCTCTGATCGTTCGGGTCGCAATTAACCTCGGTGCCGGGTACGACCCGTTTGACGGCGTAACGAGGGCGGGCGCTTTCGTGCAGCGGCTGACCGAGCTCCACGAGCCCGGCCGGTACGCGGAACACGACTATCGGGCCGACCTCCTGGCCGCAGCGACCCGGCTGATCACCCGCGTCGCCGAAGATCGAGACCTCCGGCCGGTCGTCTATCGAGGTGTGCCGATGCCGTACTCGTACGACCTCTTGTCGGC
Source organism: uncultured Gordonia sp. (assembly GCA_964630585.1). GTDB lineage: Bacteria > Actinomycetota > Actinomycetes > Mycobacteriales > Mycobacteriaceae > Gordonia. The sequence continues at coordinate 9,698 of CAZVVS010000073.1, read as the reverse complement.
TTATGCCACCGGCACTATCGAGGGCGGAGTACCCGGCGACTTCTGGTCCTTCGCGGCGGTGTCGCCTGTACTGGAGGAGGCTGGCCACTACGGCACCAGAGAGGGCCACGTGGCGGTGGTGTACGAGATCCACAATCCGCGGGGAGCTCCGTTGAGTCCTGTCGGCAGGATGTTCCAGAGCAAGGAGGGTATCGTCAATGGTCAGATTCGCATTCTTCGAGCCCATCCATCTCCCGATGGGCGTGCGATCAGGGTGGTGGCCAAATGGGTAAACAGCCGATTCCCCATGACGACATGACCGAGTTTCGGGAACCAGTGGTACATACCTGGCAGCAAGACGGCCGGACGTTTGCGCGTGTAGAAGGCGACATGTACATCTACGTACAGCGCGCCGACGGCGATTTCGAGCGCGTTCCGTTTGACGAACTCCCGGAGCCCTTGGACCTCCGGCCGCTCCGTGCGCTCAGTGAGCTTTTCGGTGTAGACCTCCTGTCGCACCGACCCGGCGCGTCTTGAGTGGCCACCCCACCGGTGCTGCGCGTAAGTGCGCCTAGGCTGGATTCATGTCGTCACCGCCGCCCCGCTGGATCACCGAGACCGCACCGGGCCACAGTGAGTGGTACATCGATCGCTTCCGGGCGATGGCCGCCGATGGCGCTGACCTAGTGGGGGAGGCGCGGCTCATCGACGCGATGGTGCCGCGCGGTGCGCGAATCCTCGACGCCGGGTGCGGCCCGGGGCGCCTCGGCGGCTACCTGCACTCGGTCGGGCACCACGTCGTCGGCGTCGATGTCGACCCCAAGCTGATCGCCGCCGCGCAGGAGGACCACCCGGGTCCGACTTGGCTGGTCGGGGACCTCGCCGAACTCGACCTCCCTGCACGCGGGGTCACCGAGCCCTTCGACGTGATCGTTTGCGCGGGCAACGTCATGGTGTTCCTCGCGCCCGGAACCGAGGTGCAGGTGCTGCGGCGGCTGTCCGCGCACCTCGTCGACGACGGCCGGATCGTCGTCGGGTTCCACACAAACCGCGAGCTCGCGCTGACCGACTTCGACGCCGCTGTCATCGAGGCCGGTCTTCACCTCGACCTGCGACTGGCGACGTGGGACCTGAGGCCGTGGCACGACGGCGCCGACTTTGCCGTGTCGATCCTGCGCAGGGCCGACGAGCAATAGGGCTCAGCGGGCGAGGAAGGCCGCGACGGTCGACTCGAAGGCCTCCTTGGCCTCGATCATCACCCAGTGCCCGCACTTGGGGAAGATGTGCAACTCCGCGTCGGGGATGAGGCGCATCGGCACCATCGACATGTCCGGCGGGCTCACCCGGTCGTCACGGCCCCACGTCAGCAGCGTCGGACAGGTGACCTTGTGCATCATCGCCCAGTAGGGCGCGATGTCGGCGGCGGCGAGGAACTGCTGCTGCATCTCAAAGGCTTTGGAGCCGTACATCATCGCCGCGGTCTTCTGCGCGTCGGGATTGATGGCGGCTTCCCAGCGCTCCTCGATGAGCTGCTCGGTGACGATCGAGCGGTCGTAAACCATCGAGTTGAGCCAGCGGATCAGCTTGTCGCGGTCAGGGGCGTCGGTGAACTCCTGCAGCAGTCGCAAGCCCTCGCTGGGGGAGGGGCTGAAGATGTTGGGCCCGACGCCGCCGATGGTGACCAACTTCGCCACGCGCTCAGGCTTCTTGATGGCCAGGTTGATGCCGACGACGCCGCCCATGGAGTTGCCGATCATCGCCGCGGATTCGATGCCCATTCCGTCCATGAAGCGTGTTACCGAGCTCCCCGCGGTGAGCACCGGGTGTCCCTCGACGGGCTCGCTCACGCCGAAGCCGGGGAACTCGACGATGAAAGTGCGGTGCGTCTGCGCGAAGAACCCGAGGTTGTTGCGGTAGTTGCGCCAGCCGGTTACACCGGGGCCCGACCCGTGCAGCAGGATCAGCGGAGGAGCGTCGGGGTCGCCGGCCTCGTGGTAGACGATCACGCCCTTGTCGGTCGCCAGTTCGCGTTTCGTTGCATCGTATGAGACATCCACGCGATCAATACTAGAACAGGTTCTAGTTTGGTGGGGCCCAGTCGGCGGTGCGGGAGGGCCCAGTCGGCGGTGCGGGAGGGGGCCCAGTCGGCGGTGCGGGAGGGCCCAGTCGGCGGTGCGGGAGGGCCCAGTCGGCGGTTACCAGATGCGTACGCGCGCGTCTGGTTCGAGGTACAGCTTGTCGCCGGGCTGCACGTCGAAGGCGTCGTAGAAGGCGTCGATGTTGCGCACCACGCCGTTGCAGCGGAACTCCGGCGGTGAGTGCGGGTCGACGGCGAGACGCTTGATGGCCTCCGCGTCGCGCACCTTGGAGCGCCAGATCTGCGCCCAGCTGTAGAACAGGCGCTGATCGCCGGTCATGCCGTCGATCACCGGAGGATCGGGGTGGGCGAGGCGATAGGCGACCAGCGCGATGGACAGTCCGCCGAGGTCGCCGATATTCTCGCCGATCGTGAACTCGCCGTTGACCTTGTTCGCCTCATCCAGGCCGGTCGGGGTGAATTCGTTGTACTGGTCGATGAGCGCGCGCGTGCGTGCGGCGAACTCGGAGCGGTCCTCGTCGGTCCACCAGTCGATGAGGTTTCCTTCGCCGTCGTACTTGGCGCCCTGGTCGTCGAAACCGTGCCCGATCTCGTGCCCGATCACAGCTCCGATGCCGCCGTAGTTGACGGCGTCGTCGGCGTCGGCGTCGAAGAACGGCGGCTGCAGGATCGCGGCCGGAAACACGATCTCGTTCATGCCCGGGTTGTAGTACGCGTTGACGGTTTGCGGGGTCATGAACCACTCGTCGCGGTCGACGGGCGCCCCGATCTTGGCGAACTCGCGGTTGTTCTCGAAGGCCGCCGCACGGGCGACGTTGCCGATGAGATCACCGCGGTCGGCGAGCAGGGCGGAGTAGTCGCGCCAGTGCGCCGGGTAGCCGATCTTCGGGTTGAAGGATTCCAACTTCGCCAGCGCCTTGGCGCGCGTGGCCGGGGTCATCCACTCCAAGTCGCTGATGTTGCGCCGGTAGGCCTCGACGAGGTTGGCGATGAGTTCGTCCATCCGGGCCTTCGCGGCCGCGGGGAAGTATTGCGCAACGTAACTGCGGCCGACGGCGAATCCCATCGCCTCCTCGACGAAAGCGACACCTCGCTTCCAGCGCTCGCGGAGCTCGGGAGCCCCCGAGAGCGTGCGCCCGTAGAACGCGAAATCCTCGTCGACGAACGCTGTGGGGAGATACGACGCCGCGGAGTGGAGGAGCCGCCACCGCAGCCACGTCTTCCACTCCTCGAGCGGGCGGGAGGCGATGAGATCGCCTGCGCCGGAGACGAATTCGGGTTGGCGCACGACGACTTCCGCGAACACCGGGTCGTGCGTGGAACCCAATCCGGCGATCCACTGCTCGACGTCGAAACCGCCGGCCAGTGCGACGAGGTCACCGTAGGAGAGCAGGTTGTAGGTGCGCTCGGCGTCGCGGCGGGCCACGACGTCCCAGTGGTGGGCGGCGATCGCAGTCTCGAGATCCAGGATCGTCGACGCGGAGTCGGCCGGGTCGTCGAAGCTGGCGAGTCGCAGCATCGCCTCGATATGGCTGCGGTAGTCCTCGCGGATCGCCGCGTACTTGTCTTCGCGGTAGTAGCTCTCGTCGGGCAGGCCCAGCCCGGATTGGCTCAGATGCACGAGGTAGCGCGACGAGTCCTTGGCGTCGGTGTCGACGTAGAATCCTATCAGGCCGGAGACGCCGTGGCGCTGAAGCCGACCGAGGCGTCGGGCGAGCCCGGCCGTGGTGGTGACGGCGTCGATGGCGGCGAGTTCGTCGCTGATCGGACCGATACCCAGCGCCTCGATGTGCGAGGTGTCCATGAATGACGCGTAGAGATCGCCGATTTTGCATTCGTCGGTGCCCGATTCCGCGTGGGACGCCGCGGCGGTGACGATCAGGTCGCGCACCTTCTCCTCGGCCCGGTCGCGCAGCACGATGAAGGAGCCGTCGATGCTGCGGTCGGCCGGGATCTCGTGCGTCGCCAGCCACTTGCCGTTGAAGTGGGCGTACAGATCGTCCTGCGCACGCACCGCGTCGTCGGTGTAGGAGGAATCGATGCCGGAAACAGGGGTCGCAGTCACGGCATCCATCCTGCCGTAAATCCGTCGAGTGGGTCGTCCCGCGCCGCCGAGTGGGCCGTCCAGGTGATCCCGGGGCACACTGGACCCATGGGTTACGCGGTGCATCGCGCTGGCGACCGGTTCACGACGACGACGGACTGGTTGTCGTCGGCGCACAGCTTTTCCTTCGGCGACCATTACGACCCGGGCAACACCCATCACGGAGTACTCCTGGTCCACAACGACGAGACGCTGCGCCCGGGAGAGGGCTTTGACACCCACCCGCATCGGGAGACCGAGATCGTCACGTGGGTGCGGTCGGGGAGTCTCGTGCACCAGGATTCGCGCGGGAACAACGGCATTGTCTATCCGGGTCTGGCCCAGCGGATGAGTGCGGGCAGGGGCATCGAACACTCGGAGCGCAACGACACCTGGACCTCTCCCGATGGGCTGCGCGTGGAGGGTGCCGGGGCCATCGACGTCGACTACGTGCAGATGTGGGTGATGCCCGACGAATTCGGCCTCGAGCCGGGATATGACCAGGCCGACGCTTCCGAGCAGCTCGCGGCTGGTGGCCTGATCCCGATCGCCTCGGGGGACCCTCGGGTCGACTCGGCGATCCGAATCGCGAACCGCTCGGCCACCCTGTGGGTCGCGCGATTGAGCCGGGGCCAACGGGTGGCCATCCCGGCCGGTCGGTTCCTGCATCTGTTCGTCACCGACGGCGCCATGCGCTTGGACGACCGGCGGATCACTGCCGGCGATGCCGTCCGAGGCACTGACGTGGGCGGCGAGCTTCTCGTCGGTGATTCCACCGAAACGGCCGAGGCGCTCGTCTGGGTGATGAGCATTACCCTCGGTGAATAAGAGCGAGTATTATCCGCTTTATCCAGCCATAGTCGGAGCGGTGGATTCCAAGCCTCGTCGTCATGGGCAGTTCGTTATTGCGGCGTGACGGTGTTGCAACGGATTCGGGGCGCGTCAAGATCGCGCCCGCGTGTGACAGATGTGAAGATTGGGACCTATGAGGCAAGAGGGTATTGCGCGAACGGCTGCGACCAGGGGGTCGGGCCAAGCAGCGCTGCGTGTTGACCAAGTGGTCACTCGACGGCGTTGGGTCGCCGCGTTCGGCGTGGGGATTACCGCCGTCGTGGCGTGTGGTGCGGCGCTGACCTCCTGTTCTTCGGCGCCCAAAGGCGCTGCCCTGGTGATCAACGACTTCGCGTCGGCGGTCTCCAAGCAGAACTTCGAGCGCGCGGCATCGCTCACCACCGCGCCGGGTCAGGCGAAGGACGCCCTGCTCGTCACGAAGGAAGGCATGCACCCGTCGGGAATCCAGACGAAGGTGCTGCGCACCATGAGCTACAGCGACGGGACCGCCGGCTTCACGCTGAAGACGACCTACATCTGGGACACCGTTGCCGAGGGCGGCGACCGGATCGACGGCAAGGCCCCTGACCGCAAGTTCGTCACCGAGACCCAGGGCACCGCGCGCAACGTGTCGACGGGGTGGAAGGTTCAGTGGGAGCCCTCGATCATCTACCCGGGACTGCGTCCGGGCGGCCGCATCCTCGACGTCCGCACCGACGCGCGGCCCACCCCGCGGGTCCTCGCGCGCAACGGCAAGCCGTTCATGGTCATCGCGCCGGTCCGAGAGGTAGTGATCGATCCGGCGGCGACGCCCGACCTCGGTCGCACCGTCAGCGCGGTCGCCGGCGTCATCGCTCCGATGGCGCCACAGATCACCTCCGAGGTGATCCTTGAGAAGATCGCCCAACAGCCCGGCCAACCCGTGGTCGCGGTGACGCTGCGCGAGCCCGACATGCAGGTCTTGGCCGGCGACCCGGCGAAGATCCGCGGCGTGACTGTGCGCCGGACGGATCGTTTGGTCATGACCGATCGCCGGCTCGATTCGCCGCTGGAGGAGGGGCTGACCAACTATTGGCAGGCGATCCGCGATGTCACCGCCGGTTGGCAGATCGTCCTCGACCAGCCTGGGGCGCCGCGACAGCGCCTCGACGGCCACCAGGGCCCACCCGGACCCAACGTCGTCACGACGCTCGATCCGCGCGTCCAGAACGCGGTTGGAACTGCCGCGATCGAGGTCGCGCAACCGACCACCGTCCTCGCGCTCGACGCCACCACCGGCGGAATCCTCGGCATGGGCCGCAACAAGGCGGCGACCGAACGCGGGATCAGCATCGACGGCGAGTACGCGACGGGGTCAACACTGTCGGCCGTCTTCGAGTCGGTGATCGCGCAGGCGAAAGCCAAGAACACCAGCACCGACGAATTGCTCGACCGTCTGGGCCTCGGCGTCGCGTTCACCATCCCGGGGGCATCGTCGCCGCAGCGCAACGGTATCGGCATCGATAAGGTCGATTCCGGCGCCAAGGCCGACCAACGTCCCGGCGAGGTCCGCGCCTCGATGGTCAACGTCGGCGCACTCGGCGTCGCGCTGGCCCGCGCAGTCGCGGGGGAGAGGGCCTCTGTTGCGCCCTACATTGTGAAGGGGCAGCAGACGCGCGTCGACGAGGGTCAGCTCGGCGCCTTCGACGGCGAGCTGGCGCGCCCGGTCCTCGATGCGATGGTGGCGACGGTGCGCACCGGCGACGCGAGCGATCTGCGCAACGCCAAGGGTTTGCGTGCGCTCGTGGGAACCAACGGACCCAACGGGCCGGGGTGGTTCTTGGGGATCATCGACAAGAAGGTCGTCGTGGTCTACTGCGAGGGCGAGCACTCGGGCACCGCCGCGCTGCAGGCCGCGCAGAAATACCTGTCGGTCCGCAACGACCGCCTGGAGTGATCGGCTACTGCCGCCGCTGGCGGGTGATGAGCCGGTAGGCGCGGTTGGCGATGATGCGCCAGCCGACGAGGAAGAGGCACAGCACCACGGTGGCGACGCAGATGAACGCGGCGGCGGTGCCCTGGTGGAGGACGGCGCGCAGGGTCATCCCGACGGCCACGGTGAAGATCCAGATGACCACCCCGAAGGGGGCGGCCCGCTCGGGCCGGAACACGCGCGCGCCGGCCGAGTCCGGCGAGCCGATATGGGCGTAGACGTACATCAACGACCAGCCGACCGCGGCGCCGGCGAGGAACGGCCACGCGGTGTCCACAACGCCCAGGACGGTCATGTCTTTGCGGTGGCTCTCCCGGCCGGAGGCAGCGAACAGCGCGATCATCGCGACGTCGACCACTGCCGTCACCAAGAGCGGTAGCTGCAGTGTCGGGCCGGGTTTGCGGGTGTTTACTCCGGTGGTCATCGCCCTCCACGGTAGCGGCCTCTGCGCATGTCAGGGCGCTTGGACCCCCCACATCGCGGCTACGTGACGGGCATCGGTACCACAGCAACCACCGAGTTCGACCACGTTTCCGAACCGCTCGAGCAGGGGTTTCTGCACGTCGGCGAGCTCATCGGGGTCCCCGTCGTCGAGGGTATCGGCGGCACCGACATCATTCGAGGGCACCTTCCTCCTCGCGCGGACCACCGGTGAGCCTGAGCACCTGAGGCGCCAACTCGCGGTGCTGCGCGAATTGGTCAGCGCATACGTGGGCTAGGGGAGCCTCCAGGCGTCGTCCCCTCCCGGGGACCCGTCGTCGTCGCGGGCTGAGCTGGCGTCATCATCACCGTCGTCGGGGCGTTCGTCGCTGAAGCCCACCAGCGGGCGGTCGGGGTCGGCTGGTGCACCGGCCCGCAGTCCTTCTTCGAGGTCGTCGGCGTGATCGATGTCCGAGCGGAACCGCGTGCGGAACATCACCAGGATCACTATCCACCCGATCAGCGACACGATCGCCCAACTGACCAGCCGATAGAGGATTACCGCGACTACTGCGTCACCGGTCGTCATCCCGGCGGGGACCAGCGCGGCAACCATTGCCGCGTCGACGATGCCAAGCCCGCCCGGCAGCAGCGGGATGGCCGTGCCCACCGCCGTCGACGCCGCGTAGGCGACTGCGACGCCGGTGATCGAAGGGTGCGCGCCGATCGCCCAGCAGGCGAACAGCAGGCAGCAGACGTCGGCAATCCAGTTGAAGAGGCTCCACCCGAAAGCGATTGCCGCCTCGCGGCGGGTGAGCTGGACCGCGCCCAATTGGTCGATGAGACGGACGAGGCGTTCCTGGCCGGCCTCCTTGGGGCGGTTGCGGACGTCGTTGTACCAGGTGAGCATTCGCGACGCCCACGCATGCACCGTCGCCGGATGACTGGCCAGGTACTGCAGGACGGCGACGAACGCGACAAAGCCGAGAATTGAGAACAGCGTCGAGTAGGGGCTGGTGCGCGCCCCGGCCAGGACGGCGCCCCCGATGCCGAGCATCGCCAGCCCGACGCCGGCGAAGAGCCCCGACATCACTACCTGCCACGACGCGACGACGGGATTGGCGCCCCAGCGGCGGGTCTCGCGGTAGGTGAACGCGGGCGCGAGGACCTGGCCTCCGGGCATGGTCTGGCTCAACGAATTCGCGGCGAGCACGACCGAGAGCGACCGCCACTGGGAGACGACGACACCGGCTGAGCGGAACAGGGCGCGCTGGACCCGGGCGAAACTGTCCAGGTTGGCCATGGAGGCCACGAAACAGGCCGACAACCAGCCCCAATGGATGTCGCCGACGCGGCCCCATGCGGTGGAGAATTGGTCGCGGATGAGATAGCCCTCGACAGCCAGAACGGCAATGATCGCAACCAACATGATCCAGCGAAGCGACTTGCGGCCCCGTTGCCAGATCGCGCTTCGCGACTTCGCCATGCCGGTTAGGGTACCTAACCCCGCAATTCGTGCTGGTCTGCCTACTCTTGGACGCGTGAGTGAATCGTCGAACAATGAGAAGCACCCGGTCACTCCCGGCGTGCGCGCCGCGGCTTCCTGGTCGTGGCGGTTGCTGGTCATCGGAGCGTTCATCGTGGTGCTCTTCATGGCCTTCAATCAGTTCAAAACGGTGCTCGTCCCGGTGGCGATCGCAGTTCTGGGCACCGCTGGGCTCGTGCCCATCGTCGACTTCCTCGACCGCCGCGGGACACCGCGGTCCCTAGCCGTCGTCATCTCGATGGTGGGCGTGCTCGGGATGCTCGGCCTCGTCCTGAGCTTTGTGGTCCGCGAGTTCATCAAGGGTTTCCCGGATCTGATGGCCCAGGTGACCCGAACGGTCAACTCGGTGAAGGAATGGTTGATCGAGGGGCCGCCGGGGTTGGACGCCAAGCAGGTGAACAACGTGGGCCGCGACGTGATCGACTTCCTCAACCACAACCAGGAAAAGGTGACCAGCGGTGCGCTCGCGACGGCGACTACCGCCACCGAGATCGTCACCGGCGCGTTCCTGACCATGTTCCTGATGATCTTCTTCCTCTACGGCGGTGGACAGATCTGGGGCTTTCTGACCGGCGTCGTCCCAATCGAGCACCGGCAGCGGACCTACGATGCCGGCAACGCCGGATTCGGCACCCTCGTCGGGTACGTGCGGGCCACCGTCGCGGTCGCGATGGTCGACGCGGTGGGCATCGGAATCGGGTTGGCCGTCATCGGCGTCCCCCTCGCGCTGCCGTTGGCCTCACTGGTGTTCCTGGGTGCGTTCATCCCC
>CAZVVS010000072.1:3257-15753 GCA_964630585.1 uncultured Gordonia sp. | reverse complement strand
GTGCCCGCGACGGAGGAGCGGGTGTATCGAGACCCGATCAGCCCAGGGAGAAGGGGCGACCGTAGAAGTTGATCGACTCTTGCGCGAACTCAGTGTCGATGATGACGAGCAGCCAGGACCTCGCCTGCGCATACCCGGCACAGCCCCGCAGGCCGATCTGGGAGTTCACATAGCTCGCCCGGACCGACGTCTCGCCTGATGAGATGAGACCGCGCTGATGGCTGTCGGCACCGAAGAGGTCGGGGCGCTCCTGGTCGTAGACGAAGAACCGGGCCACCTCGCCCGGTCCCAGCGACACCGTGCTGCGGGCGCCACCATAGAGGTCATAGTCGTCGATGGTTCCGTCGCTCAGTCGGAACGAACCCTCACGCCCGCCAACGCGGCCGCCGCCGAGGTTGACCTGGCAGCCCACGAGATAGCCCGGCCGTACTAGGAGGTAGCGGGTCGGCTGGGAGATGTCCACCCGGTATTTGGCCGACACCCACGCGTTGCGGTGCAGCGGCGTGCCGCCCATCGACGGATTGATCGTGGCTCGCTCGCCGGTGCGCGAAATAGTGACGACGGTGCCGTCGCCCATTTTCATAGTCTGCTTCTGTGGGGGCAGGACCACGTTCACATCAGCCGACGCGGCCGGCGCCAACACCGTGGATGCGACGACGAGGACACCGGCGACCAAGCTCGAAAGCGCGGCGCCCGTCACCGAGCCCGCACCCTTCCGGTATCGCTTCCCCACCCCGTCAGGGTAAGCCACACGCCCGGCACACCGGCGATCGGCTCCCCCGGCTGCCCGATATGCGAATGTCCCCGTACCGCGGTGTGCGGTACGGGGACAGTCGTTGTTTCGGGGGTTAGCCCAGCGAGAACGGACGTCCGTAGAAGTTGAGCGTCTCCGAAGCGAACTCGGTCTCCACCAGCGCCCGCAGCCACGAACGGGCCTGGGCGTAACCAGCGCAACCACGCAACCCGATCTGGGAGTTCACGTAGCTCAACCGAGCCGACTTGGTCTCGGTGTAGGTCACATACGGATCATGGGCATCCGAACCGAAGTCATCGGCGTACTCCACGTCGTTGATGAAGAACCCCTGCGCCTGACCCGGGCCCAGCGTCAACGTGCCACTGCCACCCACACCCACATCACCCTCGTCGATGCCTCCGTCGCTCAGGCCCAGAAGACCGGCGCCGCCACCCATGGTGCCGCCACCGAAGTTGACCTGGCAGCCCACGATGTAACCGGCCTGGATCTCGATCTTCTTGGGCTCGGCAGACGAAGTCACCTTGTACTTGCCCGACACCCACGCGTTGCGGTGCAACGGCGTGCCACCCATCGACGGGTTGATCGTGGCCCGCTCACCCGAACGCGACACCGTGATCACAGTGCCATCGCCGAGCTTCTTGACCTGCTTCTGCGCGGGCAGGACCACCTTCACATCAGCCGAAGCGGCCGGCGCCAACAGCACCGACGACACCGCCACCACCGAACCGGCGACCGCGGCCGCAACCGCTGCGCTCTTGAAACGTTTCGTCATAACTTCCTCAAATCTCGTATTCGTGTCGATGCTCAGCCGAGGGAGAACGGCTTGCCCCACAGGGTGACTTTTTGATGGTTGTTACCGGAGGTCTCCACGGTCACATAGGAACGCGCCTGCGCATACCCACCGCAACCGGAGATCGCCATCGTCGAAGAGTTGTAACCGAAGTGGTAAGTACCCGGCTTCTCCATCTGCTTCTTGGCGACCAGCACATACAGCACCCGACCCGGCGCCAACGGCAACGACACCGAACCCGAGATCGCATCGAACCCGAACCCACCGTTGAGCAGCCCGAAGTCCATACCCGCATCCAGATCACCGATATCGACCTGGCAACCGACCACATAAGCCACCGACAGCGTCGCCGCCGCACCAGCATTGGACGTGCCATTCGAACCCGGCATCGAATCCTCGCCCAACGGACCGTTGTTCGGCCCCGACTCGCGCTCCTCGATACCCGGCGCAGCAACCTTCACCCGGCCCGACACCCACGCATTACGCGCAGCCGCATTCGCCGCCATCGACGACGAAATCCGAACCTTCTCGCCGTACTTGTAAATACTGAACCCATCACCCTTGGCCCGCCCATTCGGCAAACCAAAAGCAGTATCGGCCTGTGCTGCGGGAAGCGCGGTGAGTGTCAGCGCAGCCGCTGCGGCGATCGCGCCGGCACCGACGAGTCGCCGGGCAGCCCTCGTAAGGGAAGTCAAGATTTTCTCCTTTGGTGTGTGCAGAAAAATCCCCGCGAGCACGGGCGTTTCGGTAACGCGTCGATCACGGGGCACCGCCAAAGCAAAGCATCTCAGGTCGGGGATTGCAAGTAATGCTTCAACCCGCGTTTAACTGGTTCGCAGCAGGTCAGTGGCGGTAAGGCGACCCTCAGAAGGTGGACAGCCGACCCACTTGTCACGATCTGTACGCCTTAACGATGGTTGAGAGCCACCTCAAGGACACCTGAGGGACGTCTGAGCGCCTGGTTGACGTCCGATATGCGAATGTCCCCGTACCGCGGTGTGCGGTACGGGGACAGTCGTTGTTTCGGGGGTTAGCCCAGCGAGAACGGACGTCCGTAGAAGTTGAGCGTCTCCGAAGCGAACTCGGTCTCCACCAGCGCCCGCAGCCACGAACGGGCCTGGGCGTAACCAGCGCAACCACGCAACCCGATCTGGGAGTTCACGTAGCTCAACCGAGCCGACTTGGTCTCGGTGTAGGTCACATACGGATCATGGGCATCCGAACCGAAGTCATCGGCGTACTCCACGTCGTTGATGAAGAACCCCTGCGCCTGACCCGGGCCCAGCGTCAACGTGCCACTGCCACCCACACCCACATCACCCTCGTCGATGCCTCCGTCGCTCAGGCCCAGAAGACCGGCGCCGCCACCCATGGTGCCGCCACCGAAGTTGACCTGGCAGCCCACGATGTAACCGGCCTGGATCTCGATCTTCTTGGGCTCGGCAGACGAAGTCACCTTGTACTTGCCCGACACCCACGCGTTGCGGTGCAACGGCGTGCCACCCATCGACGGGTTGATCGTGGCCCGCTCACCCGAACGCGACACCGTGATCACAGTGCCATCGCCGAGCTTCTTGACCTGCTTCTGCGCGGGCAGGACCACCTTCACATCAGCCGAAGCGGCCGGCGCCAACAGCACCGACGACACCGCCACCACCGAACCGGCGACCGCGGCCGCAACCGCTGCGCTCTTGAAACGTTTCGTCATAACTTCCTCAAATCTCGTATTCGTGTCGATGCTCAGCCGAGGGAGAACGGCTTGCCCCACAGGGTGACTTTTTGATGGTTGTTACCGGAGGTCTCCACGGTCACATAGGAACGCGCCTGCGCATACCCACCGCAACCGGAGATCGCCATCGTCGAAGAGTTGTAACCGAAGTGGTAAGTACCCGGCTTCTCCATCTGCTTCTTGGCGACCAGCACATACAGCACCCGACCCGGCGCCAACGGCAACGACACCGAACCCGAGATCGCATCGAACCCGAACCCACCGTTGAGCAGCCCGAAGTCCATACCCGCATCCAGATCACCGATATCGACCTGGCAACCGACCACATAAGCCACCGACAGCGTCGCCGCCGCACCAGCATTGGACGTGCCATTCGAACCCGGCATCGAATCCTCGCCCAACGGACCGTTGTTCGGCCCCGACTCGCGCTCCTCGATACCCGGCGCAGCAACCTTCACCCGGCCCGACACCCACGCATTACGCGCAGCCGCATTCGCCGCCATCGACGACGAAATCCGAACCTTCTCGCCGTACTTGTAAATACTGAACCCATCACCCTTGGCCCGCCCATTCGGCAAACCAAAAGCAGTATCGGCCTGTGCCGTCGGCACCACGGCCAGCGCAGCCGCCGCAGCAACCGCGACCGCGGTGCCCGACGCCACGCGCCGAGCAACGGTTGTTAGCGTGCTCAAGATCAATCTCCTTCGTTTGCGCCGTGCGACTCGGTTGAGTCTGCGACTGCCGGAAACCCTAGGGACGATGTGTTTCGCCGATGTTAGATGGACTTTTCGATTGGTCTCCGATTGGCCGAGAATCGGACGCGAAACCATAAATCCGCAGGTCAGGCGCTCACATGGATGTGATGTACACCATAAAACAACCTGAGAAGAAACTTCACAGTAGGACCACAAGCGCTGTGAGGACGCACGATCAGGGGTCGACGGACGCACGAAATCACCACCGTTTCGGCAACCCAGCATCGATCGATGCGGGGTTGACGAAACGGTGGTGGGCGGCGATCAGTGCCGAATCAGCTGCCGTACCCGCCGTAGCCGGTCGAGCCGGTGTCGAGCCAGTACAGAAGGTTCTGGAGGTAGTGGTAGATCGACATGTCAGAACACCGTCCGGTTGTGTTGGGGGAGTTCGATACTGATCGGCATGCGCAGCTCGGAGATGTACCAGAGCACGAACTGGCGCAGGAACTCGTCGAACAGCCAGTAGGCATTGTCCATCGGCGGTGCGACGGTGACGATGCCCGAGCGCAGCGCCACGTACGGCGGCCAGCTGACCTCCAGCAACGGGCTCCACACCGGCTCGCGCGGAACATGGATCCAATCAGCGATCTTGTCACCGAGGATGTAGCGGGTGAACGCCCCGAGGATTCCCTTGCTCAACAGCGTGAGATCGAGCTGTTCGCCCAGGCGTAGCAGCTTGTCGGCCAGGAGCCGGCCTTCCCGGGTGGGTGCGAGCTTCGGTGTGAGCACCTGGCGCTTCTGCAGATTGGCTTGGTGCCACGAGTTGGGCATGTACTCGTCGGAGATCCCGAGCAGGTGGCCGCACAGCTGCCAGCTGTGCAGGTAGCCCTCGGATTCGGCCTTCGACGTCGGCACCCCCCACGCGACCAACTTCTGCATGATCGTCGTCGGCAGGCTGTGCCAGGTCACCAAGAGGTCGTCCTGGCTGATCGGGACGTAGTCGTCGGGAATGTAGGGCGACTGCGGCAGCAGGTGACGCACCGCCGCGTGAATCATCCTCGTCTTGACGCAGGTAACGACCATTTGACCGCTGGGCTGATACGCGTCGACCGTCCCAATGTCGTAGCCGAGCTTGGCGGTCTTTGAGATGCGGTCCTTGAAGTGCTGCCCACCCTTGGAGTAGTAGACGGCCCGCGCCTCGTTGGGGATGACCGTCGACATCATGCCGCTCGCGAAGGCGTAGAGCACCGAGATCAGCGTTCCCTGGCGCTTGACGTAGTTGAATCCGTCGGCCATCTTGCGCTCGTCCGCCCATTCGGGCAGTTCTTTGGCGTAGTAGATGAAGTCGCGCAACTCGTTCGGCAGGCCCCTGGGGACCTCCTGGCCGTTGCGCACCCACGTCCGCAACTCGCGGTTGATGCGGTTGACGTTGTGGTGCTCGAGTACGTTGGCGATCACCGGATCGGCCTCGGGGTCCCAGCGCTGGTGCGGGTCGGCCCCGTCACCGCGGCCGGCCACCGACCCCTTCGGCGACCACGTCCACGGTGCGGCGGGCTTCTTAGGCGGCGCGGCGATCGACATCGGGCATCCGACCGACATCGCGCCGACGGTGCCTGCCACCGCTCCCCCGACCTTCAGCGCATCGCGCCTGCTGACACTGTCCATCACCGGTAGAACTCCCTGGCTGTGAGAAGTTTGCGGCTCGATCGGGCCACGCCTGTTATCAGATCACCTCAGAATGTCTTCTGCCGCGGTTTCTGGCAAATTGCTGTGTGCCCGACGTCGATCCGTTGCGACGTTGAGACCGATCCCGTCAGCAGTAGCCGCGAGGCAGGTTGTTGATGTTGCGACTCAGCCAGGTTCCGACGTGGTTCAGCGCGGAGGTGCCGCTGGTCATCGAGGTGCCAGCGCCAAACGTCACCATCCCTACCGCCGTCTGCGAACCGTCACGGAACGTTATCAGCGCGATTTGGCGAACCACGTAGCCGCCGTCGACCCCCGGCCCCCAACCACCTTTGACCTCGGTATGCGTCTTCAGTGTGTCCGCACCCCACTGCTGGTTGCCATCGACCCGGCCCATCAGCTTCTGCACCCTATCCGCGCCGGGCATGCAGGCCAGGCCCGCGGTGAACTGCGCGGCGTCGGCCACACCCCATGACGTCTGGCCGAAGACCGTGTACGGGGCCCGCTTCACGACCGCCGGTACCGTCGTCGTCGCATCCCCGCCCTCGCGGAGCACGCGCGTCACGGCGGCGGCGGCCTGCGCACTCGTCCCCAGCGATTCCCACAGCGCCTGCGCTGCGTTGTTGTCCGAATTGGTGATCGCCGCGACGGTCTGCGGCATGGGCCCACCGTGTTTGCGCTCCGAGGCGACGGCAAGCGGCACTTTGATCGTCGACCACGCCACCTGGGCGGGGCTGGTGTCCCCGATCGCGATCGGGGCGGCCTTCACCCCAACCGGCACGATCGCGACCGCGACCTTCTGGTTCAACCCCAGCGGCTCGAGGGCCTTGTTCAACTGCAGCGATGCGGCCCCGAGCTTCGCGGTCGCACCCGCGACCGACGGCCCGGGCGCGGGCCGCTTCGCCGACGATGAGATTGCCGAGGGCGGTGCGTAAGCGCTCGACGACGAAGCGCCCGGCTTCTCGTCGGTCGCACACCCCGACACCGTCAACGCCACCACGAATCCGACCGCCACTAGCGGCGACAGGGACCGATTCATGACCTCTAGTAGATATGCACAACCGCATCGTTGCCGCCGCGACACACCACAATCCCCTGTTCGGGCAGGCAGTTCATGGTGTAGCGCCGGCCGGTCACCGGACTGCTCGCGGTGACCCTGCGCGCCTGCCCCTTCGGTCCCGCGGCAAGGTAGGCATCGCGGACCGCCGCCGCGAATTGACAGGACGTGACGGGCGTACCGACGCCGACTGTCGTGTCGCACGGCGTCGACTCGGGCGGCGGCTCGGCGTTCGTCGTCGGATCGGCGGCCTCGGTCTGCGTGACCGTCACCGGAACCGGGGCCGTCGTCGTAGTCGACAGCTTGCCGTCGGAGTTCCACAGGACCGCCGCGATCACGCCGCCCCCGATCAGTGCGATCGCGATGATGACGGCGGTGATGATCGTCGACGAGACGCCCCGCAAGCCCTCACCCTGCGTGGGGTGGTCCGGTTGCGGCGCTCGACCGGACGGATAGGCCGGTCCGGTCAGGTAGCCGACCGGATGGCCGGGTCCGGCCGGGTAACCCGGTCCGCTCTGATAGGCCGCAGGGGTCGGCGGATAGACCGGCGTTTGCGGGCCCGGCAGCGTTTGCGGACCGGTTGGCACCGTCGGGTATTGCTGCGGTGCCGGACCGGGGACGACGGCAACCGTCGTCGGGCTCCACGACGACGCGGTGCCGAGTGCTTCGCGGGCCGCAGCTGCGAACTCCCCCGCCGTGGCGTAGCGCTGCGCCGGGTCGCGGGCCAGCCCGCGCGCCAGCACCTCGTCGAAACCGAGCGGCAGGCTGGGATCGAGCATGCTCGGCAGCGGAGGCGGGTCGAGCAGAGCCGCCTTGATCGCCGCCGCCTGCGTCGCTCCGGGGTGCGGCACCCGCCCGGTCAGCGCCTCGAACGTGACGACGGCCAGCGCGTAGACGTCGCTGGCGGGCGTCGCCTCCTGACCGTCGAAGACTTCTGGCGCGATGTAGGCGAGGGAACCGATCGCCGTACCCAACTGCGTCAGGTGCGCCTGGTCGCCGCCGTCGCGGGCGATGCCGAAATCCACCAGGTAGGCGAAATCGGTGGGGGTGAGCAGGATGTTCTCCGGCTTCACGTCGCGGTGCACCAGCCCGGCCGCGTGTGCGGAGTCGAGGGCCTGCGCCACGTCATCGACGATCGAGACCACCCGCGCGGGCGCGAGCTTGCCGGAGCCGCGGATCGCTGCTCGCAGGTCCGAGCCCTCGACGATGCGCATGTCGAGGTACAGCGTGCTGTCGATCTCGCCGAAGTCGTGGATCGGGATGATGTGCGGATCACCCAGACGCGCCACGGCCCGCGACTCGCGACGAAACCGCTCGGCATACACCTCGTCGCCGGCCAGCGCCGTCGGCAACAGCTTCAACGCGACTGTGCGGTCGTTCTTCGTATCGACGGCCCGGTAGACCTCCCCCATGCCCCCGCGGCCCAACAGCTCACCGAGGACGTAACGACCGAACGTCGTGCCGGTGCGGTCTCCGTCGGTCATGTCAGCAGCATACGACGGTGCACGGACGTACACCGGGCGCTAGTTGGAGCGCTGCGGATCCCAGCGGCCCATGCCGAGGAAGACGAGCACCAGCTGGCGCTTCGCCCGCGCAATCACCTCGTCTTCGACGGTCGCTCCGCGGTACTCACCGTCGAGGAGATCGGCGACCGCGGTCAGCATGATGGTGACGATCAGGTCGGCGACGATCTCGAGGTCGTCGGGCAGCCACGCCGCCATGTCGGGGATGCGGGCGAGGTCGATCGCCAGTTCTTTGGAGAACAGGCGCAATTCGGTGTCGATGGCTCGGCGGATCTCGGGGACGCCGCCGTGCTGTTCGCGTACGAGGAAGCGGAACTGGGCCTCGTTGGTGCGCACTTGGTCGAGCAGGATCTCCAGCGAGTTCGTCGCCGTCGGCAGGGCGTTGCGGGCGGCCAGGTCGCGGCGGCCTTCGCGCAGCGTGCGGCGCAGGACGCGCATCGAGTCCTCGACGAGGGTGACGCCGAGGTCCTCCATCGAGGTGAAGTGGCGGTAGAAGGCGGTCGGAACGATCCCGGCGCCGCGCGCGACTTCACGCAAGCTCAGCCCGGAGAAGCTCCGGTCGGCGACCAAGTCCATCGTCGTGTCCAGCAGCGCCTGACGCGTGCGGCCCTTCTTCTCCGCACGGGACTCCGGTTCCCGGGGGGCGCGGCGCGATGAGCTGCGCGAACGGCCCGCTCGCGGGGCGTCGCGCTGGTCCTCTGCCGGTGTCACAGCGGTTGAGTCTACGGGGGTGATGACCGTCACCCTTCTTTCCCTTGACGAAACGGTGGCTACATATGGCACACTTTTCGGTGTACAGACGTTCACTGTAGCTCCGTCACAAGCCACCAGCCCAACAGGAGGCAGCACCAAATGAGCACCCGACTTTCAACCTTGGTGGGATCGGTCGTCCAGGCCGCCCTCACCCCGCACCCCGTCGACCGCTACCTCGAGCTGGTCGACCCGATGATCACCTGGCGCGACCTGCGCGCCGAGATCGTCGGCGTCCGCCGCACCGCCGACCGCACCGTCACCCTGACACTGCGCCCCACCCGCCAGTGGAAGGGTCACGAGGCCGGTCAGTTTGTGCAGCTCAGCACCGTTATCAACGGTGTTCGCCACAGCCGCTGCTTCTCCCCGGCCAACGCCGCCGGCGACAAGCACGACAACATCGAACTGACCATCACCGCCCACGACGGCGGGTTCGTCTCGCGCCACTTGTTCGAGCACGCCCGCGAAGGAATGGTCGTCGGACTCGACCAGGCCGCCGGTGACTTCAAGCTCCCCGCCGACCCCGGCGCCGAGGTCGTTTTCATCAGCGGTGGATCGGGCATTACACCTGTACTCTCAATGCTGCGTACGCTCGTGGCTCAGAACTACCAGGGTGCGATGACATTCGTTCACTACGCACGCTCAACCGAGGACGTCGCGTACGCGACCGAACTGCAGAACCTCGCCGCATTGAACCCGAACCTGGACCTGCGACTGCATTACACCCGCGGGGCGTCGCCGGACCACTTCACCGGCGAGCACATCGCCGACGTCGTGACTCCGAACGCACAGCTCTTCCTGTGCGGCCCGTCGTCGCTGATGGACGCCGTCCGCAGCTACGCGACCGACGCGGGCATCGACGACCGCCTCCACAGCGAGGCGTTCACGGTGACCGTCCCCGAGATCGATCCGAACGAGCCCGTCACCGGCTCGGTGGTCTTCACCGACTCCGGTGTGACGACCGAGAACGACGGACGCACCATCCTCGACCAGGCCGAGTCCGCAGGCCTGTCCCCCGAGAGCGGTTGCCGCATGGGCATCTGCTTCTCCTGCACCAAGGTCAAGAAGTCCGGTTGCACCCGCAACATCCTCACCGGCGAGACGGACTCCGAAGCCGACACCCACATCCAGCTCTGCATCAACACCGCCGTTGGCGACGTCGAAATCGAGGTTTAAGAACCATGGCAATCCAGATCAGCGACCTCTACGAGGCCAAGAAGAACAAGAAGACCGCCCCCATCAAGGAGGTCGACCTCACCCACGAGCAGGTGGAGCAGATCGGGCGCGAGCTCGAAGAACTGCGCGCCCGCGTCATGGCCGACGTCGGCGAGAGCGACCGCGAGTACATCTACAAGATCATTCGGGCCCAGCGCGGCCTGGAGATCGGTGGACGCGCGATGATGTACCTCGGCTGGTTCCCGCCGGCGTGGATCGTCGCGGTCGGCATGCTCGGTGCATCGAAGATCCTCGACAACATGGAGATCGGCCACAACGTCATGCACGGCCAGTACGACTGGATGCGCGAGGACACCTACAACTCCCGCGAATTCGAGTGGGACACCGTGTGCCCGGCCGACCAGTGGAAGCACAGCCACAACTACATGCACCACACCTACACAAACATCGTCGGTGAGGACCGCGACGTCGGCTACGGCATCCTGCGCATGTCGCGCGACCAGGACTGGAACCCCTACTACCTGGGCAACCTCGGCTACGCGACCGGCCTCATGTTGCTGTTCGAGTGGGGCGTCATGCTGCACGACCTGGAGACCGAGCGGATCGTCGCCGGCGAGCGCAAGTGGTCCGACGTCAAGGGCCTGGTCAAGGGCATGTGGCGCAAGGCCAGCAAGCAGGTCCTCAAGGACTACATCATCTACCCTGCGCTGACCGGCCCACTGTTCATCCCGACGCTGCTGGGCAACGCCTCGGCGAACCTGGTCCGCAACCTTTGGACGTTCTCGATCATCTTCTGCGGCCACTTCCCCACCGGTGCGCAGACCTTCACCAAGGAGGAGACGGAGAACGAAACACGCGGTGAGTGGTACATCCGCCAGATGCTCGGCTCGGCCAACATCGAGGGCGGCAACCTGTTCCACATCATGAGTGGCAACCTGTCCCACCAGATCGAGCACCACCTCTTCCCCGACGTGCCGGCCAACCGGTACCCGGAGATGAGCGAAGAGGTCCGCGCGATCTGCGAGCGTCACGGCCTGCCGTACAACACCGGCAACCTGCGCGGACAGCTCGGCTCGACCTGGAAGAAGATCGCCAAGCTGAGCCTGCCGAACTCGTGGACGCGCGACGACGACGACCTGGTCGTCAACATCGAGCGTGCCGCGGACGTCGAGGCGAAGGCCAAGGCCGCACAGGCCGGCTGACCGTCGCAAGGACTGACTGTGGGGCCGGACGCTAATGGCGTCCGGCCCCGCTCCTTTCGCCGACCGAGCCCAAAACCACGCCGACCGAGCGTTCAACCCAACGGTAGGATCACTCCCATGAGCAGCGAGAACGCACCACAGCGCCGCGAGATCGACTACGACCGGCTCGAGCGCAACAAGGACCTGGCTCAAGAGGCCGTGCAGTCGACGGCGAACCGCGTCGGGCGGATCGCCACGATCATCACCGGTGCCGTCGCCGACGTGGCACGCGAGATCGGTGAGCTCATCACTGACGGATTCGAGATGCGCGAAGCCGCGAAGCAGGCGAAGCTAGACGCCGCCCGCCTGGACCGGATCGCTGCCGACCGTCTGGCCGACACCATCGAGCAAGCCGAGGTCGACGAGCTCGCCCTTGAAGCAGGACACGTCCAGGACGCCGACATCGAGGTCGAGGTCGAGACCGACTAGCACCCGACGACCGTGCGGTTACGTGCGGCGTGAATGTAATTCCGCAGTGCGACCGACCTGCGATTACCGTGGACAAGGTCTGTTTACTTGGAGGTATACCGCCATGGCATTGCCCGAAGCGCTCAGCTTCCCCAATCCCGTCAATGACTACGCCGCCCGCGCGACGGCCGGTCTCGTCGTCGCACTCGCCGTCGTGTCGATCGTCGTCAACCAGTGGTGGCTGTACGCGATCTTGGCAATCGGCTTTGCCCTGCGCGTCGCCGGCGGACCGAAGTACTCGCCGTTCGGTCGTTTGGCCGTGCACGTCATCGTGCCGAAGATCTGGAAGCAGGAGAAGCTGGTCCCGGGCCCGCCCAAGCGATTCGCCCAGACCGTCGGCCTGACTTTCGGCATCGTTGCAACCGTGCTTTCGCTACTGGGCTTCGGGCTGGCCGCGCAGATCACCATCGGCCTGCTGGTCGT
This sequence comes from uncultured Gordonia sp., assembly GCA_964630585.1. Taxonomy (GTDB): domain Bacteria; phylum Actinomycetota; class Actinomycetes; order Mycobacteriales; family Mycobacteriaceae; genus Gordonia. The sequence continues at coordinate 3,464 of CAZVVS010000072.1, read as the reverse complement.
CGCAGCGTTCCTCGAGTTCGCCTTCGGCATCTGCCTGGGCTGCATCACCTTCGGCTATCTGCAGAAAGTCGGCATCGTCCCGGAGACCGTCTGCGAAGCGTGCAACAACCTCAACCTCGACCGCGCCGCGGCCACGCTCGCACAGTAGCGCAGGCTCGCTCGGCGGATATCTGGGCTCGCTCGGCGGATATCTGGGCTCGCTCGGCG
>CAZVVS010000072.1:0-3157 GCA_964630585.1 uncultured Gordonia sp. | reverse complement strand
GCTCGCTCGGCGGATATCTGGGCTCGCTCGGCGGATATCTGGGCTCGCTCGGCGGGGATTTGGGCTCAGTCGAGGAGGTTGAGCGCAATGCCGTCGAGGATGTCGTGCTCGGACACCACCAACTCGGTGACGCTGGACCGACTCGACATCTGCCGCGACAACTCGTCGGTCACCAGCGCCCCCGCGCCGATCACATCGACCCGGCCCGGATGCATCACGCCCAGCGCCGCCCGCTTCTCCCGTGTCATCGCCACGAGATCCCAGCAGACCCGGTGCAGGTCGATCAGCGATGCCCGCGATAGGTGGATCAGCGTCGGGTCGTATTCGTCCAAGCCGGCCACCAGCGCGGCCAGTGTCGTCATCGTGCCGGCTACGCCGACCCAGGTCCGCACGCCGGACACGTCCACGGCCTCGAACGCCGGCGCCAGGCGCTGCGCGATGAATTCCTGTGCCGCGGCGATCTCGTCATCAGACGGCGGGTCACCGCGCAAACAGCGCTCGGTCGTCCGGACACATCCGACATCGGCGGAATAGGCCGCACGCACGCCGGACGCATCACCGACGACCAACTCCGTCGAACCGCCACCCAAATCGGTCACGGCGAACGGCCCGAGGGCCGGATCCAAATCGCCGACGGCCCCGCGGAACGACAGCCGGGCCTCCTCGTCGCCGCTGATCACCCGAGCCACCGCGCCGGGCACGACAGTGCCGAGCAACTCGGCGGTCATTGCGAAGAACTCGTCGCGGTTGCCGGCGTCGCGCGTCGCGGAGGTGGCCACCATGTCGACGCGCTCGACGCCGAGTTCGCGCATCGTCGACGCGTAGCGGGCCAGCGCGACTCGGGTGCGCTTGATCGCCTCGTCGGCGAGGCGCCCTGTCGCATCAACGCCCTGCCCCAGGCGCACGACTACCATCTCGCGGTGCAAATCGCGCAGCTTCGGACCGCCTGGGGCATCCACCCCGTCGGCAACCAGCAGGCGGATCGAGTTCGTCCCGCAGTCGACGGCGCCGACTCGTGTCATAGCCCGCCCCTGCCAACCCGTGTCACGACTCGTCTCCCGACGACGAAAACAGTGCCGACGACGGCCAATCCGCCGGCAGCGCAGTGCCGCGCAACCCGTCGTCACAGGCCAGGGCCACCGCCTCATCGCCGAGCGGGTTAACCCCGGGCCCCTTGGCCAACGAGTGCGCGATCAGCACGTGCAGGCATTTCACCCGGTCGGGCATGCCGCCGCCGCTGAAATCGGTCCCCAGGGATTCGATCGCGTCACGCTCGGCCAGGTAGCCCTCGTGCGCGCGACGGTACGCCGCAGCCAACTCCTCGTCGGCGGCCAACCGCTGCGACATCTCCTTCATCACACCAGACGACTCCAACCTGCTCGCCGCCGACGTCAGTCGCGGATCGGTCAGGTAGTACAGCGTTGGAAACGGGGTGCCGTCGGGCAGTCGGGGCGCGGTTTTCACGACGCCGGGCCGACCGTCGGGCGAACGGTAGCTGACCTCGAGGACCCCGCGCGGTTCACGCCCGAGTTGTTCGGCGACGACGGCCAGATCGGCCTGTGACACGGACACTGCGCCGGTCACTTCGCCGGGGGTGTAGCCACCGAGTCCCACAGATTGGCGTACCACGGGTTCGCGGCGCGCTCGGCGGCGCGACGGCGCTCCTGCTCAGCCCGCGCCCGACCCGGCACCTCCAGCACGAACGCGGTCTCACCGGGCCGGACGTACTGCAGGCGCGCACGTGCCTGTGCCTCGACATACGCCGGATCGCCTTGCTGGTTCACCTTGCGGGTCAGCTCAGCGTTCTCCCGCTCGATCGCGGCGTTGGCCGCGCGGACCTGGTCCAGCTCGGCGCGTTGGGTGAAGAAGGTGCGCAGCGGCATGGCGAGCGTCAGTGCGACAAAACCGAGCACGACGGCGAGCACGATCGCCCGCCGCGGATTGAGCCGGTGCCACCGTGCCGCGAGCGCACGTGCCGGTGCCCGCCCACGACGAGGAGTATCGACACCGGCGCGTTTCGGCGACGAGCGACGCGATGAATCGGCAACACGCTCGTCGGCATCGTCGCCATCAGCGTCGACGCTGTCACCGTCGACGCTGTCACCGTCGACGACAGCATCGATGACGACGGTCTCGCCGTCGTCGAATGCTGAATCGGGCAGCCCGTCGTCGTCCATCAGATCGAGGCTGGTGGCACCGGTCAGGGAGTCGGGAGGGGGCGGCGCCGGATTGCGACCACGCCGCGACGCCGACCGCGACGCGGGCGGGTGGTTGCGCGACGAACGGGCGGGCCGACTACGCTCCGCCCGTTCGTTTCTGCGCTCTGCCATGCGTTCTAGCTAATCACGCCTGCGGCGTGAAGCGCGGGAAGGCGAGGTCACCGGCATAGCGTGCCGCGTCGCCCAATCCCTCTTCGATGCGGAGCAGCTGGTTGTACTTTGCGACGCGCTCACTGCGGGCCGGGGCACCGGTCTTGATCTGGCCACAGCCGCACGCGACGGCCAGGTCGGCGATGGTGGTGTCCTCAGTCTCGCCCGACCGGTGGCTCATCATCGTCTTGTACCCGTTGCTGTGCGCCAATCCGACCGCGTCAAGGGTCTCGGTCAGCGTGCCGATCTGGTTCACCTTCACCAGCAGCGCGTTGGCCGCACCCTCGACGATGCCGCGCTCCAGGCGCTCGGGATTGGTGACGAACAAATCGTCTCCGACGAGCTGCACCTTGTCACCGATCTCCTCGGTGAGCGCGACCCAGCCCTCCCAGTCGTCCTCGGACAGCGGATCCTCGATCGACACCAGCGGGAAGTCATCGACGAGCTTGCCGTAGAACTGCGCCATCTCCTCGGCGGAGCGGTGCGCACCCTCGAAGGCGTAGCCCTTCTCCGTCGAGTAGAACTCGGTGGCGGCGACGTCGAGCGCCAGCACGACGTCGGATCCGAAGCGCAGACCGGCGCCGGTGATGGCCTCTTCGATGATGCTCAGCGCTTCGATGGTGCCCGCGACGTTGGGAGCGAACCCGCCCTCGTCGCCGAGCCCGGTGGACAGGCCCTTGCTCTTCAGCACCGACTTGAGCGAGTGGTAGACCTCCGCGCCCCAGCGCAGCGCCTCGGCGAAGGTGGGCGCACCGATCGGTGCGATCATGAACTCCTGCACGTCCACG
>CAZVVS010000071.1:0-16069 GCA_964630585.1 uncultured Gordonia sp. | reverse complement strand
AAGAAGGTCTTCCTCGAGCTCGGCGGCAAGTCCGCGTTCATCGTCCTCGACGACGCCGACCTCGGCAGCGCCTGCTCGATGGCCGGCTTCGCCGTGGCCACCCACGCCGGCCAGGGATGCGCCATCACCACGCGCCTGCTGGTCCCGCGCGAGAAGCTCGACGAGGCGATCAAGGCGACCGCCGACACCATGAAGGGCCTCGCGGCCGACGACCCGAGCAAGCCGGGCACCATCTGCGGTCCACTGATCAGCTCCAAGCAGCGCGAGCGCGTCGAGGGCTACATCAAGCTCGCCGTCGAAGAGGGCGGCACCATCGAGTGCGGCGGCGGCCGGCCCGCGGGCAAGGACAAGGGCTTCTTCGTCGAGCCGACGCTGATCTCGGGCCTGGACAACTCCGCGCGCGTGGCGCAGGAGGAGATCTTCGGTCCGGTGCTCGTGATCATCCCCCACGATGGCGACGACGATGCGATCCGCATCGCCAACGACTCCCCCTACGGCCTGTCCGGCATGGTCTACGGCACCGACGAAGACCGCATCAACCACGTCGTCAACAGCGTCCGCACCGGCACGATGGGCGTCAACGGCGGTATCTGGTACGCCGCCGACGTGCCCTTCGGCGGCTTCAAGCAGTCCGGCATCGGGCGCGAGATGGGCGTCGCCGGGTTCGAGGAGTACCTCGAGTCCAAGGCCGTCGCCAAGCCGGCATAACCACAACCACCCAACCAACCCAAACAGATAGGAAAACCCCATGAGCTCAGGACGTTTCGACGGTAGGACCATCATTGTGACCGGTGCCGCCGGCGGCATCGGCGAAGGCTACGCCCGCGGGCTGGCCGACGAGGGCGCGAACGTCGTCGTCGCCGACCTCAATGACGAGGCCGGCGAGAAGGTCGCCGCCGACATCGGTGGCCTGTACGTGCACACCGACGTCTCCGACCCGGCTTCCGCCGAGGCGCTCGCCGCGGCGACGGTGGAGCGCTACGGCAACATCAACGGCCTGGTGAACAACGCCGCGATCTACGGCGGCATGAAGCTCGACTTCCTCATCACGGTCCCGTGGGACTACTACAAGAAGTTCATGAGCGTGAACCTCGACGGCGCGCTCGCCGTGACGCGCGCGGTGTACCCGCACATGAAGGAGGGCGGCGCGATCGTGAACCAGTCCTCGACCGCCGCCTACCTCTACAGCGGTTTCTACGGGCTGGCCAAGGCCGGGATCAACAACCTGACCTTCCAGCTCGCCACCGAGCTCGGCGGCAACAACATCCGCGTCAACGCGATCGCCCCCGGCCCCACCGACACCGAGGCCACCCGCACCACCACCCCCGAGGAGATGGTCAAGGACATGGTGAAGGCCCTGCCGCTCAAGCGGTTCGGCACCCCGGCCGACCACGTCGGCATGTGCAAGTTCCTGCTGTCGGACGAGGCCAGCTGGATCACCGGCCAGATCTTCAACGTCGACGGCGGGCAGGTCTACCGGCCATGAGCGACGACGTCCGCCTCGGCTACGTCGGCCTGGGCAACATCGGCGGCCCGATGGCTGCGCGGTTGGCGCAGTGGCCGGGCGGGCTCACCGTCTTCGACCTCTCCGACGAGGCGGTCGAGCGCCTCGTCGGAGAGGGGGCGGCACGAGCTGATTCGCTGCCGGAGCTGGCCAAGCGGGCCGACGTCATCGGCATCTGCGTCGTCAACGACGCACAGGTGCACGCCGTCGTCGCCGACCTGCTCACCACCGCCGAGCCCGGCACGGTCATCACCGTCCATTCGACGATCGGTCCCGACACCGCCGCCGAACTGGCGCAGGTCTGCGCGCGCCACGGCGTGCAGTTGCTCGACGCCCCGATCTCCGGTGGGGCGCCGGGGGCCGAGCAGGGCCGGTTGGCGATCATGTTCGGCGGCCCGCGCCAGGCCTACGAGCAGGTCAAGCCGGCGTTCAAGCTCGCCGGGGACATGCTGGTCCACGCCGGCGAGGAAGTCGGCGCGGGCACCAAGATGAAACTGGCGCGCAACCTGCTGCACTTCATCTCGTTCACGGCGACCACCGAGGCGTCGCGACTGGCCGAGGCGGCCGGGATCGACCTGGAGAAGCTCGGCCGGGTCGTGCGCCACACCGATGCCATCACCGGCGGCGCCGGGGCGATCATGCTGCGCAAGACGACGGCACCGATCGATCCCGACGACTTCTGGTACGGCGTCTTCACCCACGTGGTCAACTTGGGCAACAAGGATCTCGACTTGGCGCTCGCGCTGGGCGAGCAACTCGACGTCGACCTCCCGTTGGGCACGATCGCCCGGGCCGAACTGGCACCGGGCCTCGGAATCGTCGACTAGCAACATCGTCGACCAGTCACCAGGGCCAGAGCAGAGCAAGAACCAGAGGAGCACAGAGGCATGAGTTCAGGAACCGCAGTCGGCGGAGAGGGCACCGAACAGCGCAAGCGCGGCGTCGACACGATGTCGCAGGTGTACGGCTGGGAGATGTCCGACGGTCCCGGTCTGCACTTCGCGCACACCGCCGACCAGTTGTTCGCCGAGGTGTGGACGCGCGAGGGCCTGTCCAACCGCGACCGGCGTCTACTGCTTCTCGGCTTGCTGGCCGGCAATGGCCACACCGACGTGGCCGAGATCCAGGCCGGGGCCGCACTCGGCAACGGCGAGCTCACCCCCGAACAGCTCGAGGAGATCGCACTGTTCCTCTGCTATTACGCGGGCTGGCCCGTCGGCACGAAGATGAACACCGTATTCGGCGGCGCCATCAACAACTGGCGCAAAGCGCAGAAGCAGGCATGAGCGTCGGGTTCGCCGAACTCACCGGGGGCAACGGCTGCTCGTTGATGAGTGCGACGCCGGGTCCCGACCTGGTCGCGCACGACTACACCGAGACCGAGTACGCGGCCAGCGGCACTGTCGGCGGACGTACCCCCACCGGTGAGGCCGCGCCGGCCGACTTCACCACCCGCGTCGTCGTGCGCCGCCCCGCCGATCCGGCGCGGTTCAGCGGGACCCTCGTCGTCGAATGGCTCAACGTCAGCTCCGGCGCCGACGCCCCGGCCGAGTACACCTATATCGCCGAAGAACTCGTCCGGGCCGGGCACGCGTGGGCGGGCATCTCGGCGCAGTACACCGGGGTCGAGGGCGGCGCCGGGTCGGTGCAGCTCGATGTCGCACCGCCGGGACTGGCCCAGGCCGACCCGGAGCGCTATGGCGCTATGAACCACCCCGGCGACGCCTACTGCTACGGCATCTTCGGCGCGATCGCAACCGCACTGCGCGGCCCGGGCGGACCGTTGGCGGACCTGCGGGTCGAGCGAGTGCTCGCCGTCGGCGAGTCGCAATCGTCGATGGCCCTGACTACCTACGTTACGGAGTTCGCCGAGGACGACGACGCGATCGACGGCTACCTGGTCCACAGTCGACCGCTCGGACGCCTGCCGTTCGCGCAGGTCGGGGCACCGGCCGACATCACGCTGGCCTACGAGGGCGAGCCCGTCCGCTTCGGTGAGCCCGCCAAGCCCGTCGTCGTCGTACAGACCGAGACCGAGGTGCTCACCAACTTCAAGTACTACCTGGCGCGCGAGCCCGACAACGAGCGCCTGCGGGTGTGGGAGGTCGCCGGCTCGGCGCACGCCGACCTCGTGCAGATCGGACCGTTTGAGGAGTATCTCGGCCTCCCCGACCCGGTGAACCGCGGACAGCAGTTGTTCGTCCTGCGCGCCGCACTGCGCCACCTGGATGCGTGGTCGCGCGGTGGAGCAGCGCCGCCGAGTGCGCCGCCGCTGGGCCTCGTCGAGCGTGCCGGCGCCGAACCGACACTCGAACTCGACGATGCCGGCAATTCCGTCGGCGGGCTGCGTATGCCGTGTGTCGAGGCGCCGACGCAGGTACTGACCGGCGTCGTCGCCAATCCGGTATCGCGGATCCACCTGCTCTTCGGCGCGACAAAGCCGATTCCCGACGAGGTGCTGGCGGCCCGCTACGGCTCTGTCGAGAGCTACCTGAAGGCCTACGAGCAGGCTGCCGACGCCGCGATCGAGGCTGGTTTCGCCGTTCCCGAGGACCGCGCCGAACTACTGGACGGCGCCAACCCCGAACTCGTCTCCGACTGACCTCGGGCCGAACGCCCCCCAACCCGAACGCTCGGCGTCAGCTGGGGGTCTCGGTGAGGAACTCGTCGGTCAGCGACTTGACCACGCCGGAGAAGACGTGGCCCACATGGCCACCCGGGTACCACTCGATGCGCCCACCCCAATGGTCGTGCAGCTTCTGCGCGGCGGTCACCCAGGTGACGCGGTCGTTGAGCGCAGCGATCACCAGCCGCCGATCCGGCTCGGCGTACGGCATCACGGAAAGCGGGTCGACGACCGATGTCACCGCGGTGACACTGTCCGAGCGGAGCAACTGCGCCGCGGTCTTGCCCAGTTCACCGGCACGGTCCATGTGGTGGGCCAGGGTCGAATGCACACCGAGCATCGGGACCAGCGCCAACACCGACGAGACCGAGGGCTCCAGACCGGCGACCATCGCGGCCAGCGGACCACCCAACGACGTTCCGGCTATCGTGATGTCGGCCGGTGCAGCGGAATTCGCCCACGCGACGAGCGCCCGGATCTCGGCGATGGCGCGCACCGTCACGGCGACGTTCTCCAACGGGTCGAACCCTGGGTAGTCGACGCTGGGGTGGGCCCTGGTCCCGTGCGCCGGCAGCACCGGCAGGATAACGTTGTATCCGAGTTTCTCGTGCAGGTGCGCGGCCCGGAACGTGAAGAGGTCGTCGGGCCGGCCCTGCCCGGCGCCGTGCACCCAGATGATCCAGCGACGCCCGGGCTCGTCGTGGGCGAGCACCCGCGCCGACACCACCCCGTCGAGGTAGGGCGCGTACGGCGCCAACGGCCCGGGCAGGTTGACCTCCGGGTAGAAGTCGATGAGTTCGTAGACCGTCGTCGTGAAGCGCTTGCGGGTGCGGCGCAGGATCGTCGGAACCGGTTGCGGCTGGTTGACGCCGGTGACGCCTAGTTCGGTGAGGATCGGTGCCGCCTCCTCGCACCGAGCGACGTCAGAAGCCAGGTCGTCGATGGACGACACGTCGCGCACGATCGAGTTGATCGCGACGAACAGCTCGTCGACGGCGGACTCCCCGACCGTTCGCGCCCCCACCTTCGACGGCGGGATGCCGAGCCGGTCCGATCCCCGCGCCGCCGCGCGCGCACTGGCGACCGCGCGGGGCATCACGTTGGCGAACAGCCCGACCCGCGCAACCGTCGTATCCCACTTGCTCAGTCCCACGTCACTCACTTCGCCTTCTCGTCGGGTTTGGCCGCGGTATCGGCGGACAGGTCGAGCATTCCGCGCTCGACCAGGGCGGCCTCGACGGTGTCGAGCGACTCCGCCACCCGCCCCAGGAACCGCTCCGGGTCGGGCATGGATTCGGGCGTCGTGATGAGGCCCATGCTGATCCGCCCGGCATAGCTGTAGGCGGTGAGGTTCACGTCGGCCGGCGCGATCGCCAGGGCGAAGGAGATCCAGTCGACGACCTCGATCTGCCCGACCCAGCGCGTCTGGCGCGGCCCGGGCAGGTTCGCGGTCGTGATGTTGTTGACGACGCGGGGCACCACCGGCGCGGCCAGTTTCCGGAACACCGGGCCGGTCCGACCGGTGTAGACGGCGATCTGATCGGTCAGCTCGAACCCGACGGTGCGGCGCTTGCTCACCGCGGCGGCGCAGCTCTGCGCGGTCGCCGTCAACCGGTCGACGGGGTCGTCGATGTCGGTCCGGAGGTAGGCCAGTGCCGTGGAAATCTCGTTGCCGGCGGTCCGGTTGGACGTCAGGTCGGCAGCGACGCCGAACACCGTCACCGACGGCGAACGCAGGTCCTCGCTGCGGGCGATCATCTCCGCGCGCTTGGCACCGGCGATGACGCCGTGCAGCGCTCCGTTGACGGTCGTCTCGGTGGCGACTGCGACGCGCTGGATCCGCGCCAATGCCAGGTCGGCACTCGCGCAGCGCCGCTCCCCACCGCTGGGCGTGGAGAAGCTGTTGCGCGCGGATTCCATCGGCTTGGGCACCAGGTGGCGATTCTCAAAGCGTCGGGAGGTCACAATCCCCTTGACGAACCGGGCGGTCGCCCCGGGGATGTCGCGCGCCAGTTGCTTCGACTCCTCCCGCGCCTCCGCCAGGAGTTCCTCGCGCAACACCGGCTCCACGTCGCCGATCGGGCAGGGCGCGACCGTGCCGCCCTCCTCCGACGTGGCGATCATGAAGGTGTTCAGCGCGGCCAGCCCGTCGGCGACGGCGTGGTGCACCCGCACGACGACGGCCTGCTGACCGTCGGCGAGGCCGTTGACCAGGGTCATCGCCCACAGCGGCCTCGCGCGGTCGAGCTGCTCGACGGCCAGATCGGTGAGGATCGCATCCAGGGCATGCCTGTCCCCCGGCTCTTGTGCGGTCCGCTCGTCCAAGTGGTCGGCGACGTTGAAGTTCTCGTCATACACCCAGAACGGCCGGGCACTGTAGGTCTGCGACGCGGTCTCGACGCGTTGCGTCGCACGCGGGAAATGGCCGAGGTAGTCCGGCAGGACCTCGATCAATTCCTCCAACGTCACGGGCTTGCCGCGGCGCGACGAATCGATGATCGCCACCTTCAGCGTGTGCATCGGAGTGGTGGGGTTCTCCATGTTCAGCATCAGGGCGTCATTGCCCGAAAGCCGCTGCAGTCGTTGCAAGGTTCAGCCCTCCGTCGGTGACAGGTCCCGCTTGAGTACCTTGCCGGTGGCGTTGCGCGGGAGCACCTCGATGAAATGGATATCGCGGGGCACCTTGTAGCCCGCGAGCTGTGCCTTCACGTGCGCCTTGAGCGCGTCGGCGTCAACACTCGCGTCGCTGCGCACGACGTAGGCGGCCAGGCGCTGGCCGAACTTCTCGTCGTCGACACCGATCACCGCGACCTCGCCGACGCCGGGGTGCGCGTCGAGAACCTGCTCGACCTCGAGCGGGTAGACGTTCTCCCCGCCCGACACAATCATCTCGTCGTCGCGACCGACGACGTAGAGACGGCCGGCCTCGTCGAAGCGCCCGACATCGCCCGACAGCATGTAGCCATCTGCGTAGTCCTTGGTGTCGGCGCTGGTGTAGCCGTCGAACGACGACTCGTTGGCGACAGCGATCTTGCCGACATCACCGACGGGCAGGGGGCGCAGATCGTCGTCGAGGATCCTCACCTCGGTCCCGGCGATCGGCCGTCCGGCGGTGTCGGGCGCAATCCGCAGGTCTGCAGGGGTGGCAGTGCTGATCAGGCCCGCCTCGGTCGCGTTGTAACTGTTGTAGACGACGTCGCCGAAGCGGTCCATGAACGCGATCATCGACTCGGCACGCATCCGCGACCCGCTCGCGGTCGCAAACCGCAACGAGGGCATCGGGCGGGCATCGAGGACCTCGTCGGGCAGGTCGATGATCCGCTCCAACATGACCGGCACGACGGCGAGCCCAGACGCATTGTGCTTGCGCACCAGGTCCAGGGTGCCGACCGGGTCGAAGCGACGGCTCATAACCATCGTCACGTGCATGGTCGAGGCGATCGCCATCTGCCCGAATCCCCACGCGTGGAAGATCGGGGCGGCGATCACCATCGTCTCGCCCCCGCGCCACGGGATGCGGTCGAGCATCGCTGCCAGGGACATCACGTCGGAGCCGCTGGTGGCGCGCTTGGCCCCCTTCGGCGTGCCCGTCGTGCCCGAGGTGAGCAGGATGATGCGGCCGGGTTTGCGCGGGCGCGCCGGACGCTGGCCGAGGCGGCGGACGATGAGCCGTTCGGCGGTGTCGGGATCGTCGCGCAGCCCGGTGCCCTCCTGCCACGACCACACGCACGGCATCGTCGGGTTGGCGTCGCGGGAGTGGGCGATCAGGTCGGCGAACTCGTCGTCGGCGATGAGGATATCGGCGTTCTCGCGCAGGAGGACGTCGCGTAGCTGCGGCCCGGCGAACCCGGTGTTCAGCAGGACGGCGTCGGCGCCGAGACGGATGGTCGCGGCCAGCGCTTCGATGAGCCCACGGTGGTTGCGGCACATGATGGCCACGGTCCGCGGCGTCCGGCCGGCCATCTCGGCCAGCCCGACGGCGAGCGCGTCGACACGGGCGTCGAGCTGGCCCCAGGTGAGTGATCCCGCCTCGTCGTACAGCGCGGTGTCGCCCGGGTGCTGCGCGGCGGCCAAGCCGATTCCGCTGACCGCGTTGGTGCCACCCTGTCGCCGCAGCGACAGGCCCATCCGCAAGTAGCGGTCCGGGCGCAACAGGGTCAGGAAGCGGCTGCGCACGAGCACGCCGAAGGTCCAGGTCAAGCGGGAGATCTGGTCGCGGATGCGATTCATTGTCATCCTTAGCCGATGATCGGGAAACGGCGCTCGTCGGCGAGTTCGTCGAGCGCGGCCTGCATGCGGGAACGGACGAGTTCGTCGACGGTGTCGACGTCGGGATCGTCGCCGAACTCGGAAGTGATGTCGATCGGGTCGAGAACCCGCGTGACCATCTTGGAGGGCAGCGGGACGTTAGGCGTCATGCCGAGTCCGAGGCCGAACGGGAAGCCGAGGACCAGCGGGGCGCGCTGGGCGCGGATCAACTTGTCTAGGCGTAGGAACTTTGCCAGGCCGGCGCCGTCGTTGAGGAAGAGCTGAGTCTCCTGGCCGCCGATGGTGACGATGGGGACGATCGGCACACCGGCCTTGATGGCGGTGCGGACGTAGCCCTTGTTGCCGTTGAAGTCGATCTTGGCGCCGTCGCTGGTGGGGCGCATGGCGTCCCAGTCGCCACCGGGGAAGACGAGGGTGGCGATGCCGTCCTGCAGAGCGGCGACCGCGTTACGCGGATGGGCGGGCAGAAAGCCGAACTTGCGGAAGATGGCGTCGCCCTGGCCGATGAACACCAGGTCGTGGGCCAGCGTGCACAGCGGACGGTCCTCGCCGAACTCCTCGGAGAAGGCGACCGCCAGCAACGGCACGTCGTAGGCCATCGCCCCGCCGGAGTGGTTGCTGACCAGCAGCACACCGCCGTCGGGGACCTTCTCCATGCCGGTGACCTCCGACCGGAAGTACAGCTTGGAGATGGTTCGCAGAAGCGGCATGATCCGCCCGACCCACACGGGGTCCCAGCCGTCGGTCTTGGGCGCGGAATCGTCCGGCTCGGGTGCATCCTCCTTCGCCGACGCGGAGCTGTCTTTACCCTCTGCCATCGTTCCCCCTCCGAGCCATGAAAACCCGCCGTGCGCTGGGCGACAAGCGGATCCGAGTGTGTTACACACTAGACTAGAACACGTTCTAGTTTTGCGGCAACCGCCCGACCCGTGTCCACAGACAATCCTCATACTGAAGAATCGACTCGTGCGCGTCTTGATCACCGGAGCGACCGGATTCGTCGGCGGCTGGACAGCGGCCGCCATCGCCGAACAGGGCCACGAGATCCGCTTCTTCGTCCGCAGTCCCGACAAACTGCGGCGAACGGCAGACTTCTTCGGTTTCAACGCCGACGACCACGTCGTCGGTGACATCACCGATCCGGTGGCGACGGCGGGCGCACTGCAGGGCTGCGACGCCGTCGTGCACACCGCCGCCGAGGTCGTGCTGCAGCACACCGACGACGACGCCGACGACGCCTTGGTGGCGCGCAACCTCGCCGGCACGCGCAACATCGTCGGCGGTGCCGTCGATGCCGGTATCGGGGCAATCGTCCACGTGTCGAGTTCGGTGGTGCTGTGGTCGAAGACGCGGCCGATACTCGACGACGAGTCGCCGTTGACCGGCGGCGCCGGGGTTTACGGGCGCTCGAAGACCGCCGTCGAAAAGTACGTCCGCGACCTCCAGGACCGTGGGGCACCGATCGCGATCACCTACCCCTGCGGCGTCATGGGGCCTGCCGCTGCCGGCCACTTGGGCGAAGCGGGCGACGGACTGTTCAGCCTCGCTGACGCCGGTGTCCTCGGCCGCACCGGCGGACTGACCGTCGTCGACGTGCGCGACCTCGCCGACCTGCACACCCGGCTCATCGAGCCCGGCCACGGACCGCGGCGCATCGCCGCCGGCGGGCACCGGTTGACCGGTCGAGCGCTGGCCCGCGCAATGTCGGCCGCGTCGGGACGTCGGGTCCACTACATCCCGATCCCCAACACCGCCCTCGTCGGGCTGGGCCGCCTCGCCGACCGCTTCCGCGCCCTCGTCCCGGCCGGGCTCGAGCAGCTCAGCGAGACGGCAGTCGAGTATCTGCTGTATCCACCCGACCCCGACAACTCCACCGCGGAGGCACTGGGCGTCACCTTCCGACCGATCTCGGAGACCTTCGAAGCGGTGTTCGCTTCCCGGGTTCGCTAACCCTTCTTCTTCAACAGAATCCCGGCGAGCGCCGCGAGGATGCCGCCGCCGACACCGCCGCCGACACCGGAACTGAGCACCTGGACCAGCGTGTTGACGTTGTCACCGTTCAGCAGGGCCCCGATACCGCCACCGGCGAGCAGGCCGCCGATGCCGCCGGCGACGCTGTTCGCGGTCGACCCGGCCGTGTTCTTCGCTCCCGCAGCGTTGCCACCCAGCAATCCGCCGAGCAATCCCGGCAGCAGCGTTTCCAATCCCATGAGTCGACCTCCTCAGTCGGTTTGCACACTTATACATAGAGTGCGCTATCGCAAATAGTAGACATCTCGGCTCGCTCCGAAGGCATTTCGCACAACTCGTACGAGGCATAGCCTGAAGCCGTGTGCACAGATGACACGGATGCGGGAACACCCGAGGCCTTCACACCCGCCGACGCCGCGGCGGTGCGGCGGCTGTGGGAGCCACTGGGCCTGCCCGGTCTGATCGACATCCACACCCACTTCATGCCGCGCACCGTGCTCGACAAGGTGTGGGCCTTCTTCGACGGCGTCGGTCCCGCGTTGGGCCGCGAGTGGCCGATCCACTACCGCGCCGACGAACAGGTCCGCGCCGCCGGGCTCGAGGCTTTCGGCGTGCGCGCCTTCACCTCGATGGTCTACGCGCACAAGCCCGGCATGGCCGCCTGGCTCAACGATTGGGCCGTCGGCTTCGCCGCCAGCGAGCCGCGCTGCCTGCACACGTCGACCTTCTACCCCGAGCCTGGCGCGCTGCAGTACACCGCCGACGCCATCGAGGCGGGGACCCGGATCTTCAAGGTGCACGTGCAGGTCGGCGACTTCTCCCCCGCCGACCCGCTGCTCACCGGGGTGTGGGGATTGATCGCCGACGCCGACCTGCCCGTGGTCATCCACTGCGGATCGGGTCCGGCGCCGGGGCCCTACACCGGGCCCGGCCCGGTCGCCGAGATCCTGGCCCGCTTCCCGTCCCTGCGGCTCATCGTCGCCCACATGGGCACGACGGAGTACCTGGACTTCCTCGACCTAGCCGAACGCTACGAGAACGTCGGCCTGGACACGACGATGTCGTTCACCGATTTCGCGGAGGCCGACTCGCCCTACCCGCGTGACGCACTACCCCGGGTAAAGGCGTTGGGCGACAAGGTCTTCTGGGGCTCGGACTACCCGAACATCCCCTATCCGTATGCCCATGGCATCGAGGCCCTCATCGGCCTGGACCTCGGCGACGATTGGCTCCGCAAGGTCCTTTACGACAACGCGGCCCGACTCTTCGAGATCTAGCCGTCCTTGCCGGTGAAGTCGGCAAGCGCCTCGGCGTTGGCGCCGGTACCCATGAGTCGGCGGAACCACGCGCCCTCGGCCTCCTTGGCCGCGCGAACCTGCTCGCTGATCGGCGCGACCATCGTCTCCTTGACGGCCATCAAACTCGCCAGCGGCTTGTCGGCGAGCACATGCGCGTGCCGATAGGTCGTCGGCATCAATTCGTCGGGCTCGCAGACGTCGAAGACCAGGCCCATCCGCTGCGCCTGCGCGGCGTCGATCCACTCCGACGACATCAGCATCCACGTCGCGTTCTGCCGCCCGATCAGTGCCGGCATGAAGAACGACGACGAGGCCTCCGGCGCGACGCCCAGCGCGGTGAACGGGCACTTCAACCGTGCCTGCGACGACATGAACACCAGGTCTGCGAAGCCGATGATCGTGGCACCGATTCCGAGGCCGATCCCGTTGATCGCGACGATCAGCGGCTTGGGGAATTCGGCGAGCGCGTCGACGAGGCCGGGGAAACCGAATTCGCCGGGCACGAAGTCGCGATCACTCACACGCGCCTGCATCTCCATCAGGTCGGTGCCGGCGGAGAACGCCCGCCCTGCACCGGTGATCACAACGACCGATACACCGGGATCGGTCGCAGCCTCCCGCAGTCCGCGCGCCGTCGCGTCGTACAACGCCTCGTTGAAGGCGTTGAGCGCCTCGGGGCGGTCGAGGGTCAGCGTGCGGACACACCCGTCGTCGTCGATTCTCAGCATCTGTACCCGTCTCCTCGATGTGACCACGATATCCGTACTTGATCACGTAGTTGATCACGTAGTCGCCCCGCTGTGTCACACCATGGGCGACCGGCAATGTGATGCGGGTCATAGTTTGTCGATCGACCCAGGGAAGGACCCTTCACATGACGACCACCGAGCTCCCCGCTCCCGCCGAGACAACCGCTCCCGACCTTCTCGCCCGTGCGCGCGAGGTCGCGAAGCTGATCGAGGCGGAGGCCGACCAGATCGAGGCCGACGCCACCATCACCAAGCCGGTGTATCAGGCTCTCGCCGACGCCGGCCTCTTCTGGATGTTGATCCCCAAGCGTTACGGCGGCGCTGGGACCGACATCGTCACCGCCTTCAAGGTGATCCAGGAGATCTCCCGCGCCGACGGATCCACCGGGTGGGCCTTCATGGCCAACTCGTGCAGCGCTGCCGTGGCCGCCGGCTTCATGAACACCGAAGGCGGACAGGAGATCTTCGGCGAGCCCAACCGGGGTATCACCGCCGGCATGATCGTGCCCACCGGCACCGCCGTCCGCGTCGACGGCGGGTACCGGGTCAACAGCCGCTACCAGTTCGCCAGCGGCTCGGCCCACGCATCGTGGATCGGCGCCGGTTTCGTGGTCACCGACGAGGACGGCAACCCGATTCTCGACGCCAACGGCGAGCCCGACTGCCGCATCGCCTTCCTGCCCCGCGAGGAGATCGAGTTCCTCGGCAACTGGGACGTCATGGGCATGGTCGGCACCGGTTCCTACGACTACGCGGTGCACGACCGCTTCGTGCCCGACAAGTACACGATGGAGACGTTTGCCACCGATCCGACGCAGGACGAACCCGTCTTCCAACTCGGACTCCTCGGCATCGGAGTCGGCGGCCACGCCCCGGTGGCGCTCGGACTGGCCCAGCGCGCGCTGCAGGAGATCGCCGGCATCGTCTCCACCAAGGTCCGGCCCGGCTACGAGGGGCACGTCGGCGACTCGGACCTCTTCAAACTCGACTTCGCGCGGAACGAGGCACAATTCCGCGCCGCGCAGGCCTTCGTCTACGAGGTCTTCGGCGACGCCCAAGCCTCCGCAGCTGCCGGCATCGAGATCACCGACGAGCAGCGGGCCCGGTTGCGCCAGGCGACGACGTGGGTCCAGGGCGTCGCCGGCGACATCGTGACTTTCGCCGCCCGCTGGGCCGGCAGCGCCACGGTCCGTAACCCCAGCGCACTGGGCCGGTGCGTCCGTGACGCCGCGGTCGCTACCCAACACGCCCTCGTCGACCGGATGACCCTCGTCGATGCCGAGCCGGCCATCATCGCGGGCTACCTGAAGTAGGAGGAGGACCGGCTATGGGACGTCTTGACAACAAGGTGGCGCTGGTCACCGGCGCCGCGCGCGGCCAGGGCCGCAGCCACGCCATCCGCCTCGCCGAGGAGGGTGCCGACATCATCGCGATCGACATCTGCGCCGATGTCGACACCACCGAGTACCCCGGTGCGACCGTTGAGGACCTCGACGAGACCGCGCGGTATGTGGAAAAGACCGGTCGGCGGGCGGTGACCGCCGTGGTCGACGTGCGCAACCTGAAGGATCTGGACAAGGCGGTGCGCGACGGGGTCGAGGAACTCGGCCGTCTCGACACCGTCGTCGCCAATGCCGGGATCTTCTCGGCGGCACCGCTGCACGAACTCACCGAGCAGCAGTGGGACGAGATGATCGCGATCAACCTCACCGGGGTGTGGAAGACGATGCGCGCCACCGTCCCCATCCTCATCGAGCAGGGCGAGGGCGGATCGATCATCCTCATCAGCTCCACCGGCGGCCTGCAGGGGTTCCCGAACTTCGCCCACTATGTCGCCGCCAAACACGGGGTGACCGGCCTGGCCCGCACAGCGAGCAACGAGCTCGGGCAGTACCGCATCCGCGCCAATTCGATCCATCCGACGTCGGTGCTCACCGACATGATCGATCACGAGGCGATGTACAAGCTGTTCCGACCCGATCTGGAGCACCCGACGCACGAGGATTTCCGGGAGGCCTGCCAAACCGGGATGAACGTGCTGCCGACCCCTTGGTTGGAACCGGTCGACATCTCCAACGCCGTCCTGTGGCTCGCGTCCGACGAGTCGCGCTACGTCACCGGGATCGCATTGCCGGTGGACGCCGGCGCCCTATCCAAAGTCTGACACCGTCCAAGGTCTGATCTGACCTGCCGCCGCGCCCCGCCCCGGTCACCACCGGGTGCGGGGCGTGGTTTCGTCGGCACCGCCGCGCAGGACCGTCGCGATCTGTGCGCGGCGGCCAATGTTCAGCTTGTGCAAGATGCGTTCGACGTGGCCTTCGACGGTGCGCGTCGAGAGCACCAGCCGCGCGGCGACCTCCTTGTTGGTCAGCCCTTCGACGACGAGTTCGGCGACCTCGCGCTCACGCGGCGAGAGACTGTCCCAGTCTTGGCCCGCCAACCGTCGCGCCGGATCGGTACCGGCGGACCCGTCGTCGAAGACGTAGTCGAGGAGCTCGGCGACCGACATCGACTCGCCCATCGCCCACCACCGCTGGAAGCCCGCGGTGCCCAGGTCCGCCCGCGCCTGCTCGACCGCGCTCGCGCGCAGCGAGTTCCAGTGGTCGGACCCGTAGAGCTGTTGGCCGATCGAACCCCACATCGCCGACGCCGCGCCCAAGACGACCGTGGCCTGCTCGCTATCGCCCTGCGCGACCAGTGACCACCCCAACAGATCCGACATCAGCGTCATGCCGATGATGTCGCCGAATTGGCGGTGCCCGTTCATCGCCCGCCGCGCCTGCCCGGAGGCCTGCGCCGCGTCACCGCTGAGGAAGGCAACCAGGCCCAGACCGTACGTGGCATAGGAGTGGTACCACTGCTCGCCGACGGCCTCGGTAGCCGCGTACACCTCGGCGAAGACGTCGGCAGCCGCATCGATCTCGTTCGTCGCGCTGAGCAACATGCCCCGGTGGATCCCCAAGGTGGCCACGAGGTCGGCCTCCGCGTCGATCTGTGCGTACCGCGTGCGTGCAGTCGTGAACTTCGTGCCCGCCGAGTCGAAGTCCCCGGCGAAGAAGTCCCGCAGGCCGTCGGTGTGGATCGCGAAAGCCGCGGTTTCAGCATCGTGCTCGCGCTCGGCGAGTTCGCGGGCCCGCCGCAGCGAGTACGCAGCCGATTCCCGGTCGCCCTGCAAGGTCTGCAGCAGCGCGAGGACACCGAACATCCGCGTCTTGTCCGCCGGGGACGCCTGGGTCAGGTCGAGCGCCTTGGTGAGCCAGATGCGGTGCTCGCGCGCGGAGATCCCGCACGCCCACAAGAACCGCGCGCGCCCCAACGCGAGGGACGCCGGCGCGGTCAACGCGGCATCGTCGCGCGAGGCGACCGCGTGCTCGAGCGCAGCACGGACATTGCCGCGGTTCTGTTGGACGACGGTGGCCTTGGTCAGCTGCTCGGGGCCGTACCAGTGTTCGGCCGAGTCGACGATGATTCGCGCGCACCACTGCAGCAGCCGCGCGTTCACCCGGTCCCGGCCGGGCTGGGGCAACTTGCCCCAGCCGTACTCACGGATCGACTCGAGCATGCGGAACCGGGCCTGTCCGTGATCCGCCTCGCGGATGACCACCGATTTCGCAACCAGTCCCCCGGCCGCCTCCATGACGAAGGCCTCGGG
>CAZVVS010000070.1:0-16287 GCA_964630585.1 uncultured Gordonia sp. | reverse complement strand
GATCTAATCACAGACGGAACATAGGCGAGTGTCGCAACGACCCCCCGAATTCGCCCCCTACGGAAGCTTCCGTAGGGGTTGTTGGGATCGGTAGCCGATGGTGCGGGTCAGATCGGCAGCTTGCGGAATACCGGGCGAGGGATGTGGCGCAGCACCATCATGATGACGCGGAACGGGCCGGGCGCCCACACGATCTCTTTGCCCTTGCCGGCCGCGGCGACGGCCAGCGCGGCGACGTCTTCCTTGTCGACGGTGAGCGGGGCTTCCTTCACATGCGCCGAGAGTCGGGTGCGGACCTGGCCGGGGCGGATGACCAGCACGCGGGGGCCAAACTCGCGCAGGGCCTCGCCCAGGCCGAGGTAGAAGCCGTCGAGGCCGGCCTTGGTGGAGCCGTACACGAAGTTGGAGCGGCGCACGCGCTCACCGGCGACCGAACTCATCGCGATGATCTGGCCGTGGCCCTGCGCGCGCATCTTCTCGCCGAGCAGGACGCCGACGGAGACGGCCGCGACGTAGTTGATCTGTGCCTCCAGTACGGCCAGGCGCTGGTCCTGCCAGGCCTGCTCGTCGTCGCCCTGGATGCCGAAGGCGACGATCGCGACGTCGATGTCGCCGTCGGCGAAAGCGGCGTCGATGACGCCGGGGTGGGTGTCGGTGGCCAGCGCGTCGAAGTCGATGACGGTGACGTCGGTGGCACCGGCGTCCTTCATGGATGCGACAGCGGCGTCGGCAGCGTCGTCACCGGGGACACAGGCGAGCACGACGCGAGCCGGACCCAGCTTGAGGTACTCGGCAGTGATGGCCAGACCGATCTCGGAGCTGCCCCCGAGGACCAGGATGGACTGCGGGGCGCCGACTGCGTTGATCATGATGGTTCCTTCAGTACGTGCGAGCGGGTGTCAGGCGAGATCGAGGCGGCGGCCCATGTCGGACATGAAGACACCGGTCGGGTCGATGGCCCGACGGGTGGCGCGCCATTCGTCGATCCGCGGGTACATGGCGTGGAAGCTCTGCGCGGAGGTGCGCGAGTCCTTGGCGGTGTAGAGCCGCCCGCCCATGGCCATCACGCGGCGGTCGAGGTCGTTGAGGAACTCGGCGAGGCCGCGCTTGACCGGGAAGTCCAGGCAGACGTTCCAGCCCTTGAACGGGAAGCTCAGCGGCGCGCGGTTGCCGTCGCCGAACAGCTTGATGACATTGAGGAAGCTGACGTGGCCGGAGGCCTGGATGTGCTCGATGAGACGGATGAACTCCGGCTCGTTCCCGGTCGGGACGATGAACTGGTACTGGGCGAATCCACCGCCGCGGCCGTACGCGTTGTTCCAATCCCCGAACACGTCGAGCATGTGGTAGAACTGCGCCAAATTCTTGACCTTGCCCTCGCTGGGCGGCCCGATCCGGTAGTACGCCTCGCCCACCGCGGAGAAGCTGAGCTTGTTGGCCAGCCCGCGCGGGAAGACGTCGGGGAACGTGATCAGCGGCTTGTTGTTGAAGCTCAGAGGATCCTTGCGGTACTTCTCCGGCAGCTCTTCGAGCTTGGCCAGGTTGCCGCGGCTGAACGTGCCGCGGCCGAGTTTCGGCGGCGCGCTGATCGTGTCGAACCAGCCCGACGCGTACTCGTAGCCGTCCTCGAAACCGTCGGCCAGGTGCAGGTCGATGGTCTCCTGCAGGTTGTGGGTCTGCGCGGTGTCGGCGATGAAGTAGGCGCTCTCGGTGCGCTTCATCTGAATTTTCGCGCGCAGGATGATGCCGGTCAGGCCGATGCCGGCGACCGTCGCCCAGAACAGCGAGCCGTCCTCGTCGTCGGGGGAGCCGTCCGGGCGTAGCGTCAGGATGCGGCCATCGGCGACGAGGAGGTCCATCTCGAGGACGTGGTTGCCGAAGCTGCCCTGGCTGTGGTGGTTCTTGCCGTGGATGTCGTGGGCGATGGCGCCGCCGATGGTGACCTGGCGGGTGCCCGGCAGCACCGGGACCCACAGGCCGAACGGCAGTGCGGCCTGCATCAACTCGTCGAGGCTCACCCCGCCGTCGACGTCGACGACTGCGGTGTCGACGTCGATGTCGTGGATGCGGTGCAGCGGCGTCATGTCGACGGTCAGACCGCCGGTGTTCTGCGCCGACTCGTTATAGGAGCGGCCCAGACCGCGTGCGATGACGCCGCGTCGCAGGTACGACGGCTTGTCGGCATCGGCGTCCGCAACCTGCGCGACGGCCTTGGCGATGACCTCGACGTCGGGGGTGGACAGCACGTGGCCGGTGACCGGCGTGGTGCGCGACCAGCCGACGAGGCGCCGGGTCTCAATGGGGAGTTCACTGGTAGACATCGCTGGAAAGGGTACTCGCGTACACCTGAGAGAGATCTGTGGTCGGCGAGGTTGTGACCAAGCCCCTAGGGTAAGTGGCTACTTGGCCCCGGCGCTGCCCGGCTTGGCGTAGACGTTGACGTATTCCTGCCCGGTCTTCACGCGCATCGCGGCCATCATGTCGTCGGTGGCGGCGCGGATCTTGTCGTGGTCGTCGGGTCCGATGCCGCTCAAGTCCAGCGCCGGAAGGATGTCGATGTAGACGCGACTGCGCCAGAAGTTGCGCCAGTTGCGGTCGGCGGTGTTGCGCAGGGCGATGGGGACGACAGGTGACCCGGTGGCGACGGCGACGCGGATGGCGCCGGTCTTGCCCTTGTACATCCGACCGTCGGGTGAACGCGTCCCTTCGGGATGGATGCCCCAGGCCTCGCCCGCCTCGACGATCTTCGTCGCGGCCACGATGGCCGGCGACGAGGCGTCGCCGCCACTGCGGTCGACGGGGATCTGGCCCATGCCGCTGAAGAAGGTCTTCTTGAACTTCCCCTTCAAACCCGGCTGGGTGAAGTAGTCCGATTTCGCCAGGAAGAAGACGCGTCGTCGCGCGCACTGCACGACGTAGAAGGAGTCGGTGATCGCCAGATGGTTGGCCGTGAGGATGACCGCGCCATGGCGGGGGATGTTGTGCCGCCCGGTCGTCTTGGGGCGACCCCAGACGAAGAGGAAGGGGCCGATCAGTAAGAAGCGGGCGACCCGGTACCGGAATTGTTCACGAAGCTCCTGGATCGACATGTACAGAGGTCTACCACTTAAGCTGTTCTGCGTGCCCGAATCTGTGAATCCCGACGAGGTGTTCCCCAGCCGCAGCGGCCACGACCCGCACATCCCCGCTCCGGTGGAGTTGCCGTTCGAGGGCGCCGAGGAGATGGCCGACGACGTCGACCTGAAAACGGCGATCATCCGGTTCATCATCACCGGTGCCGGATCCGCGGTTCTGGACTTCGGCCTGACCATGCTGCTGCAGTACGGATTCGGGTGGGATCCGGCGTTCGCGAAGGCCCTCGGATTCATCCTCGGGACCACGACCGCGTACCTGATAAACCGGCGGTGGACGTTCAAGGCGGAGCCGAGTGCCGCGCGCTTCGTCGCGGTGATGGTGCTCTACCTGGTCACGTTCGCCGTCCAGGTGGGGATCTACGCGGCGCTCGAGCACCTATGGTCGTCGGACACCTGGCTCATCTCGGCGGCGTCGTTCGTGATCGCGCAGGGCACTGCGACGGTGATCAATTTCGTCGTGCAGCGCGCGGTGATCTTCAAGCTGAAGTAGGTGTCGGGGCCCTCGCCTCCGGTCAGCTAGTTGCTCGGCAGGTTGTACGGGACCGTCGAGGTGAGACCGCCGTCGACGAGGTACTCGCCGCCGGTGCAGTAGGAGCTCTCGTCGGAGGCGAGGAACAGCACGAGGTTGGTGACTTCGGTGGCGTCGGCGGCCCGGCCCAGCGGGGTCTGCAGGAAGTTCTCCGGAATGCCCTCTGCCATCGGGGTCCGCACCTGGGCGGGGTGGATGGAGTTGCACCGGATGTTGTGGGGGGCCAATTCGACGGCGACTGACTTGGTGAGTCCTCGAACGGCGAACTTGGTCGCCGAATAGCCGTGGGTACCGACCGATCCGAGGATGCCCGAGATTGACGAGGTGTTGATGATCGACCCGCCCTTGCCGTTGGCGATCATCGGATCGGCGACTGCCCGGCACCCGAGGAAGGTGCCGGTGAGGTTGATTGCGACGATCCGATCCCACTCCTGAAGTGGGAAGGAACCGATCAACCCACCGTTCTGGATCCCAGCGTTGTTGACGAGGACGGTCGGGGTGCCGAAGGCATCGACTGTCGCCTGTACCGCGCCGGCCCACGATTGCGCATCGGTGACGTCGAGTTCGACGAAGAGCGCGGCGTCGCCGAGGTCGTCGGCCAGGGCGCGTCCTTCGTCGACGAGGACGTCGCCGATCACGACCCGCGCCCCTTCGGCGACGAATCGGCGTGCATGCGATTCGCCGAGGCCCCGGGAACCGCCGCTGATCAGCGCGACCTTGCCATCGAGACGGCCGCTCATGCGTTGACCTTGGCGATCAGATTCTCGGCGTACCAGTTGAGGTGGTCGATCTTCTTCTGCAACGGCTCGGTGTCGGGGCCCATGATGTAGGGCATGCGGAACCCGACGATGACGTCGGTGATGCCCTTGTCCTCGAGACGTTTGCAGCCGTCGACGGTGTAGGCGTCCATCGAGATGACGTGGATCTCGAAGGGGTCGTTCTCCTTGCCCTCGGCCGTGCGGATCGCCGCGAGCTTGTCCAGCAGCGCGTCGAGTTCCTCGGGCGTGCCGCCACCATGCATCCAGCCGTCACCGCGGACGACCGCGCGCCGCAGGGCGAGGTCGGCATGACCGCCGACAAGCAGCGGGATGTGCTCGGTGGGTGCGGGGCTCATCTTGATCTTGGGGATGTCGTAGAACTCGCCGTGGAACTCGAAATATTCGCCGGTCTCCAGGCCACGGATGATGTCCATGCACTCGTCCATCCGCTTGCCGCGTCGGGCGAAGTCCACGCCAAGGATGTCGTAGTCCTCGGGCCACGGGCTGGTGCCCACGCCCAGGGCGAACCGGTTGTTGGTCAGCACTGCCACCGACATCGCCTGCTTGGCGACGAGCGCCGGTGGCCGGATCGGGAGCTTCACGACGAACGGGGTGAAGCGCAGGGTCGTCGTGACTGCGCCCAGTGCCGCGGCCTGGATGAACGTCTCGATGAACTCCTTGCCCTCGAGGAACTCGCGGTTCCCGTCGGGGGTGTAGGGGTACTTCGCGTCAGACTCCTCGGGATAGGCGATGGAGTCGGGAATCGTCATGCTCGCGAACCCGGCCGCCTCGGCCGCTTGCGCGAGGGGTGCGTAATAGCTGGGATCGGTCATCGCCTCGGCGAAAGTGAACCGCATGGTGCTCCTTGGGGAGGGGTGGCTATTCCCCCAAGACTAGAACATGTTCTAGTTTTTGGGCTCGGTCGGTGAGAATCTGGCCTCGGTCGGTAGGAATACGGGTCCAATCAGGTTCCAAACAGCGTCACTACCGTCGGGGTTCCGAGCGGATAAGCCGCCCGAAAGGAGAACCCGTGAAGAGTTTGACAACCATCGCGCGAACCGTTGCCGTCGCCGTCGCGGCCGGCGTCGTTCTGGCCGGATGCAGTAGTGCCACCGATACAAAGGCCACGGACACGACTACGACCACATCAACCGAACAGAGCACGACGACGCAGGCTTCCGGCCCGACCAACATCCGGGAGTACATCGACACCAATGGCATCAAGGAGACGGTGATCCGCCGGGGCGAGCCGGGCCCCGAGATCGACCTGCCCGTTCCTGCCGGTTGGGAGATCAAGAACGACGTGAAGGCGGCGCCCTACGGCGCCATCGTCTACACCAAGCCCTCAATTCCGACCAATCCACCGCGGATCTTGGCGATCCTGTCGAAGCTGACTGGCGACGTCGACCCCAAGAAAATTCTCCAACTGGCTCCGGGCGAGTTGCAGCAGACCCCCGGCTGGGACGGTCCGGAGAAGGGGACGAAGAGCAAGCTCGGCGGTTACGACGCGGTCCAGATCGGCGGCTCCTACAACAAGGGCGGCACGGAGATGGTGATCGCGCAGAAGACCGTCGTGATCCCCGCCAAGGACGGTTCGTACTACATCCTGCAACTCAACGCTTACGCGCCGGAAGCGGAGAAGACGATCCTCATCGAGGCGACCGACGAGGTCGACAAGAAGACCACCATCAAGATGTGAGCCGGGCGCTGGCGGGCCGCATCGCCGATGAGCGGTCCGCCAGTTGCCGGTCCCACACGGATTCACCCGTCGCCGCCGCAGTGGATTCGGCCAGGCATAGTGCCTGCCTCGCTGCGTCGGCGCGGCTGCGGGCCCACTCGACGTCGGCCAGCAGCTGGTAGTAAAGCGGCAGGTAAATCCGCGTCCCGTCGTCGGTATGCACCGCAAGCGCGGCCCGCATCTCATCGGCGGTATCGGTCGCTTCTGGACCCAGGGCTAGGGCCCAGCACTCGATCACCTTCGCCGACGCGGCCATCTGGTCGAGTTTCGCCGCCGTCAACGCGGCATGCAGACTTGCCGCCAATTCGGCGGTGCCGACCACCCGGCCCATGATCGCCCGCGCCTGCAGTTCGGCGATCCCGACTGTGCCGCGTTCAAACGGGTCGCTGTATGAATCCGCCAATACCTTCGCGTGCGCCAGGGCGGCATCGGCCGCCGTCGCTTCGCCGCGCACGGCGGCGATCCACGCCGCGACTCCGTATCCGCGGACGCCGAATGCGACGAGGTGCCGGTGGCGCCGCCAGTCGACCACTGGCGGGAGGTTGAGCAGTTCCTTGATCGCCGTCGACGATTCGGCAGTCGCACCCAGCAGGAAGTCGACCAGGCCACGCAGGTAGAGACCCGCCGGCCGGGCGATCGGATCGTCGGTGTCGGACGCGACGAGTAGCTCGTCGGCCAGTATCGACGCCTCCAGGTAGCGACCCGAGCACGCGGCTTCCAGTCCCCGCAGGGTGGTCCCGAGGGTGAATCCGCCGCCGTGCGGGCCCAGTCGTGCGATTTGGTTCAGGGTGTCGCGCACCGCGGCCGAGCTCTGCCCCTCGGTGACCGTCTGTGCCGACACCAACTGCAGCCAGTACCGCACTTCGTGGGACTGTCGTTGCTCCTCCTCCAGGCGGGCGCAGACGTCGAGCGCATGACGGCACAGTTCGGCGACGGCGTGGTATCCGGCGCGCTCCCAGGCGGTGGGAAGAGCGCGGTCGAACAGTGTCAGGGCGGCGTCGACGTCGAGTTCTGCTCCGGCGTGCCAGGCGTGGTCGGCGGCGGCGGTGGAATCGGTGACGGCCGGGCGGTTCAGCGCGACGAACGCGCGCGCGATCTGTGCGTGCAGCGAGGCGAGTTCGGTGCCGGTCACTTGGACCGTGATCGCGTCGCGGACCAGGCCGTGGCGGAATCGCATCAGGTCCGGGCCGGCGTCCACGACGAACCCGGTGCGCACCGCCGGGATGAGGTCGCGCGAAGTCTCCTCGGTGGGCCGGTCGAGGGCGGCGGCCGCGACCGATGGGGAGAATTCCCCGCCGAGCAGTGCGGCGACGGTCAGTGCGTCCCGGGTCGATGCGGGTAGGTCGGCCACCCGGCGGCGGATCACCGCGGCGACGGCGTCGGGCACGTCGCCGGTGCCCAACGCGGCGGCCGCGAGGCCCAGACGCCCGTCGTCGTGGAGGAGCCCGGCGAGTTCGGCGATGTAGAAGGGGTTGCCGCCGGTGCGGTCGCTGATCGCCTCGACCATGCCCGCGGCGGGCGTCACGCCGAAGGCGGCTTCGATGAGCTGCCCGGTTGCGGCGGCGTCGATGCCCTCTAAGCGGATCAGTGTCGTCTCGGGGCGACTCATCAACCGGTCGAACTCGTGCTCGCGTCGCGGGCGGCCCCGCCCGCCTTCCTGCCAGGTGCCGACGATGAGGACCGGTAGCCGCGACAACCGTCCCAACAGCAGTTTCAAAACGTCGTAGGCCGTCCGGTCGGCGCGATGGAGGTCGTCGATCACGATGAGCGTCGGTTGTTGCCCGGCCTTCTCGGCGAGGGAGGACGCGAGCATCTCCAGGCAGGCGAAGCCCTTCCGCTCTTTGTGTCGACTGCCGTCGAAGATGTCCGGCGACATCTTGGTCTGCTCGGCCAGTGCGCGCACCACCTGCGTCCACGCCCACGACGGCGGGGTACGCACTCCCGCGGGGTGCCCGACCCACACGTGGGCGACGCCGAGTTCGTCGGCGGTCTGGGCGAGCGCTGCGGCCAGGGACGTCTTGCCGACGCCGCTCTCCCCGGTGAGAACGGCGAGCCGGCCTCGACCGCCGATCGCCCCGGTGAGCGCGGCGCGCAGTCGGTGCAGTTCGGAAGTCCGCCCGAAGAGGGTGTCGGCCGTGGGATTCGGCGGCGGTACCGGCGACGGCCTCGGTGGCGTTCCACGCCGGATGTCGGCGGCGAGCAGTTCCACCTCGGGTCCGGGGCGGATGCCCAACTCGTCGTCGAGCAGGTCGACCAGTCGCCTGTGCGCAGACAAGGCATCGGTACGACGGCCGGCCCGGTGCAGCGCGAGCATCAGGTGGATCCATAGCTGTTCCCGCAGGGGATTGGCGGCGATCTCCGCCTCCAGGCCGGTGACCAACTCGGCGCCCTGGCCGAGCATCAGTTCTGCTTCGTAGCGCGCTTCGACGGCGTCGGCGCGGCACGCCTCGAGTCGATGGATCTCGTGATGGGTGAACGCCCGGTCGCGGAAATCGACCAGGGGTGGGCCGTGCCAGCGGTCGAGGGCCGTAGTCAGTTCTCGCGTGGCAGCCGCGGCGTCACCGGCCTCGAGGAGGTGTTTGCCGCGGGCCAACCCTTCCTCGAACAGACGGGCATCCACTCGGTCGCCGAGAAGGTGGAGTCGGTATCCGTGGGGGTCGGTGACCAGGCGGCCGGTGCGTCCGTCGCGGCCGAGGATGCGGCGAAGGTTCGCCACATAGGCGCGCAGTGACACTAGGGGCTTGGGTGGTGGTTGGCCGTCCCAGACGTGTTCGATGAGCTCGTCGACGCTGACTGTGCGCTCAGCGGAGACCAGCAGAACCGCCAGTACCGCACGTTGGCGCAGTCCACCGAGGGGCAGCGGACCGTTGTGGTCGACGGCGGCGAGGGGACCTAGCATCACGTAGTCCACGCGCATTCCCCTTTCGGTCTGTGCCTGCGATCCAACCGAGTTCCAACCCGGCCTGCGTAGTGTGTCAGAGCGATTCAGTACCGCAAACCGTCGTTTCGAGAGTGTAGGAGCACGCCGCCCATGTCCGCAGATCAAGCGCCATACCCTGCCGAACCGCCAAACCCTGCCGAATCGCCGCTAGCGCCCTACCCCGACGAGGCGCCCGAACCTACCAGGGGACTGACACGGCAGGAACGACCTCGCGACGTGAGTGAGGCGCAGGCCGCCGCTGAAGCGCAGCCCAACTCCTTCCGCCGCGCACTGGCTGCCGCGCACCCGCGGTACCTGATGTCGATGGCCGAGGGCTATCCGCCCGTCCTGAAGCAGTTCATCCAGTTCTGTTTCGTGCTCATCTATCCGGCTTGGCTCTTCGGGCTCGTGTTCGGCGGGATTCTCTACGCCGCCGTCTACGCGGTGCTGTGGGTGGTGTTCTGGCCGGTCCGCGCGTGGATGAAGAAGAACCGGCCCGAGGAATACGCGGCGAGTCAGCGCAAATGAGAACTCCTCGATGAGAAGCCGACACCGATGAAGGAGATGTTCGGTCGACGGCCGCCGGTGCTCGTCGACGTCGGTCCTGCGGCCGCCGCTCCAGGTGAGTTCGTCGATGCGCAGATCGTGGCGCGACGGCCCGTCGACCGGGTGAGTGCCGCCCACGTCGAGTGGGGCTATACGAACTTTTACCGCTACCACTGGGCGGGGCGGACCGACTCGGCGATGGCGCCGACCAGCGATTCGCTCTGGCTGGTCGATCAGGTCTATGCCGGCGCCACGGGTGACCGGGATGCCGACGAGTGGGTCAAGGTGGTGGAAGAGCCGCTCCCCGTCGTCGACGGGGTCTTCGCTGGCGGTTCGGCGAGGTTCCGGGTGCCGTCGTGGGCGCCCGCGTCGTCCCCCGAACTCGTCCGCTGGTCGTGCCGCGTCATCCTTGAGCGGGCCGGTCGCGACATCGACGTCCACGGCGACTTCAGCGTTCGGGTCCGGCGCACCGAGAGCGCTCCGCCTGACGGCGGCGTCGAGCGGATCGCGGGCGACGCGCAGACCGTCCTCGACATCGACCTCGCGACGACGGTCTGCGTCGCCGGCGAGCCGATCCGGGGCCAGGTGCGGGTAATGCCCACCGCGAACCTGCCCGACGGGGATGTCGCAGTGTGTTGGCAACGCTGCCGCGACTCGCACCCGCTGACGCGCAGGCCCAGCCGCGGCGGCAGCGTGGATGGCCCGATCCTCACGGTTGCCAAGCCCGTTCCGCTGCGTGCGGGGGTAGGAGTTGCCCTGCCTTTCGAGCTACCCCTACCCGTCGACGCAGCGCCGACCGCGCGGGCGGTCCACTCCTCGATGCGGTGGTTCGTCCAGGCGAGGATGTTCTACGCGGGGTTCACCGGTCCGCTCACCGAGCGGGTGGTCCACCCGATCGTCGTCGTCAACGACCCCTGAACGCGTTACTGCGTGGTGGGACGGCCTATGGTCGGTCGAAGCGCTCGGACCGACCGAGCTTGCGCAGGCGCAGCCACTCGCGGAAGCCCGCGGGATCGCGCTGCTGGACCAGGAAGTACCAGCCGAACCGGGCGTACTCCTGCGGAAGGAGCTTGCGCATGCCGGGCTGTGCCATCAGGTAGCCGCGGTTGCGGTAGGTGAAGAACCGCTTGGTCTCGTTGTCGGGGTATTGGGTGTGCATCCGTCCGCCCAGGATCGGGCGGAACTCGTCGCTGCCGTCGGGATGCAGGTAGGCCGTGGTCAGGCACGTCCCGAAGGCGATGCCCGAGCGTGCCAGGCGCCGGTGCATCTCCACCTCGTCGCCACGGACGAACAGACGCAGATCCGGCACTCCGACCTTGTCGATGGTGTCCGCGGAGAAGAGTGCGCCGTTCATCAGCGACGCGATGCCGGGCAGTAGATCGTCGGCCGAATCCTCGCCGCCGGCGAACAGTTCCGACCGCGTGCGCCGCCACACCAGCCCGCGTCGAAGCGGGAAGGCCAGCGCATCGGGGTCGTCGATGTTCACCACGACCGGCGACACCTCGCCCAGACCGTGTCGCTGTGCGCAGCGCAGCAGTGTCGTCAACACGTCGGGGCCCTCGGGCCGACCGTCGTCGTCGGCACACCACACCCAATCGGCACCCAACGCCAGCGCCTGCAGCATGCCGAGTGCGAATCCGCCGGCCCCACCGAGGTTGTGCTGCGAACCGATGTAGGTGGTCGGGATCGGCAGCGACGCAACATGGTCGGCAACGATCTGCTCGTCGGCGTTGTCGACGACGACGAGGTGGTCGACGGGTCGCGACTGGTTCGCGATGACCGCCGTCGACGCCTTGAGGAGCTCGGCGCGACGGTGAGTCACGATGACGGCGACTACCTTCGATGCATCCCGGTGACCACTGGGATCGGGCCCACTCGCCGGCGCTCCCGGCGCCCCGGTCACTCGCCGGCCTCCATGCGGGCCAGCACCTTGCGCACCTGTGCGGCAGCGTCGGGGCCCTCGTAGGCGCCGACAACCTCCTCGATGCCGCCCTCCATCTTGATCTGGCCCTTGTCGATCCACAGCGCGCGGTCGCACAGCTGGGCCAAGAACTCGTTGGAGTGACTGGCGAACACGAGGATGCCCGACCGCTCGACCAGCGCCTGCAGCCTCTTGCGGGCTTTGCGCATGAAGTCGGCGTCGACCGCGCCGATCCCCTCGTCGAGGATCAGGATCTCCGGGTCGATGCTCGTCACGACGCCCAGCGCGAGTCGCACGCGCATACCGGTGGAGTAGGTGCGCAGCGGCATCTCCAGGTGCTGGCCCAACTCGGTGAACTCGGCGATGTCGTCGGTCTTGGCGAGCATCTCCTTGCGCGACATCCCCAAGAACATGCCCCGGATGACGATGTTCTCGAAGCCGGAGATCTCCGGGTCCATGCCGACGCCGAGGTCGAATACGGGTGCGACGCGGCCGCGCACCCGGCAGGCGCCGCGCGTGGGCTCGTAGATTCCCGAGAGCAGGCGCAGCAGCGTCGACTTGCCAGCACCGTTGTGCCCGACCAGCCCGATGCGGTCGCCGTGCTCGAGGTGCAGGTCGATGTCGCGCAGCGCCTCGACCATCGGCACGCCCGAGTCCGATGCGCCGATCACGCCGCCGGCGCGCCCCAGTACGGACTTCTTGAACGACCGCGTCTTAGCGTCGAAGATCGGGAAGTCGACGCCGGCGCCCCACGTGTCCACACGCACGTCCGATGCGGCGACGATGCGGTTCTTACTGCGGGCGCCGCGGCCCTGGGATTCGTCGTGGGTATCGGTGGACTGCTCGTTGTCGGTCATGTCGCTCCTAAACCCAGTAGGCCACGCGGGCCCGGTAGTTGCGCATGACGAGCAGCGCGGCGGCGCATCCGATCGCCGTACAGCCCAAAACCACCGCCCAGTGGTAGAACTGCACGTGCTCGCCGAGCAGTGGTCCGCGGGTGATCTCGATGTAGTGGAACAGCGGGTTCAGTTCGACGAGCCGGGCGCGGCTGCCGACTTTGTCCCCCATCGCCGGCCCGAGCTTCCAGATGATCGGCGTCATGAAGAAGGCCAGCTGGACGATCGTGGTCGTCAGCTGGGAGATGTCGCGGAAGCGCGTCGACAGGATCCCGAACACGATCGTCACCCAGATCGCGTTGAGGACGAACAGTGCCATCGCCGGGAAAAACAGCAGCGCTTCCCACGTGATCGGTGGCCGGAACACCGCGACCACCACCAAGAAGATGACGATGTTGTGGGCGAAGATGATCAGTTGGCGCCACACGACCCGGTACACGTGCACGCTGATGGGTGCGGGCAGCTGTTTGATCAGTCCCTCGTTGGTGGAGAAGACCACCGCGCCGTCGAGGATCGAGTTCTGGATGAAGTTCCAGAAGATGAGCCCGAGGATGACGTAGGGCAGGAAATCCTTGATATCGAAGCCGAACAGCGTGCCGTAGAGGATGCCCATGGCGACGGCGGTGACGCCGGTGGCGACGGTGATCCACAGCGGACCGAGCACTGATCGGCGGTAGCGCTGCTTGATGTCGGTCCAGCCCAGATGCAACCAGAGTTCGGAGTTGTACAGGCCGTCGACGAGGTCGGCGAACGCCCGCCGGAACGTTCGAGAATCCGACGTCTCCGGTGGGGGAGGGATCACCCGCCCGCTAGCTGCTACCGACACGGGTCACCAGCATACAAGCGCTACAGGTACTGGCCGGGGCCCGGCGGGTGCGGCGCGCTGCCGAGCCCGGGTAGAGCCCCCTGGCGCATCTGCTCGAGTTGGGCCCGCGCGGCCATCTGTTGGGCGAACAGAGCCGTCTGGATCCCGTGGAACAGGCCCTCGAGCCAGCCGACGAGTTGCGCCTGCGCGATGCGCAGCTCGGCGTCGGAGGGGGCGACGTCATCGGTGAACGGCAGCGTGAGGCGTTCGAGCTCCTCCTGCAGTTCGGGGGCGAGGCCGTCCTCGAGTTCACGGATCGACGACCGGTGGATGTCGCGCAGGCGGTTGCGCGAGGCCTCGTCGAGCGGTGCGGCCTTCACTTCTTCGAGCAACTGCTTGATCATGTTGCCGATCCGCATCACCTTCGCGGGCTGTTCGACGAGCGAGGCGATCGAGTTCGAGTCGTCGGGTCCGGCTTCGCCGCCGCCACCCCCGACGACGATGATCTGCTGCGCGTCGTCGTCCTCGGGCAGGGGCATGGGGTGGGGGAGTCCGAAGCCGGTAGCCATGCTGACCATTGTGGCAGGCGAGGGGCATGAAGGGCAGGACCGCTATCGTGATTCCATGTCGTTCGACGTCGCCCACGCCAGGGGCCTGTTCCCCGCGCTCGGCGACGGTTGGATCCGCCTCGACCCGCAGGCCGGTATGACGATTCCCGCGTCCGTCGCGACGGCGGTGTCGTCGGGTTTTCGACAGCTCGCCTCCGACCCCGGAACGGCCAACCCGGCGGCCCGTGCCGCGGCCGGTGCCCTCACGTCCGCGCGCCGGGCAATTGCCGACCTGGTGAAGGGCGATCCGGCAGGCGTCGTCCTCGGCCACTCTGCGGCCCAGCTGATCGGAGGCCTTGCTGACGCGTTTGGCTCCCAGGCGTGGTGGGGGACCGAGGTGTTGCTGTCGCGCGACAGCGACCGGGCCAACATCGTGCCGTGGGAGCGGCGGGCCAATTCGATGGGTGCGCGGATCCGGTGGGTCGAGACCGACATCGAGACGGGCACAATTCCCACCGAGCACTACCTGTCGGCGATCGGCGGCGCGACGAAGATCGTCGCACTGCCCCTCGCCTCGTCGGTGACCGGCGCGATCACCGATGTCTCCGAGATCGCGCCCAGGGTGCGCGAGGCCAACGCGCTACTGGTGGTCGACGCCAGCGCAGGCGCGCCATACCTGCCGCTGGATATCGCGGAGACCGGTGCCGATGTCCTCGTCGTGTCGGCACACAGGTGGGGCGGCCCGCGGATGGCGGCCATGATCTTCGCCGATCCGGCGCGCATCGACGGATTCGAATCCATCGCGGTCGACTCCGCGGCGACCGGTCCGGCCCGCCTCGAGCTGGTGTCGCCGGGCGGCGGGTTGCTCGCGGGGCTTGGCACCTCGATCGAGCACCTTGCCGACCTCGACGACGCTGCGGTCGGTAAACGCCGGC
Source organism: uncultured Gordonia sp. (assembly GCA_964630585.1). GTDB lineage: Bacteria > Actinomycetota > Actinomycetes > Mycobacteriales > Mycobacteriaceae > Gordonia. The sequence goes on along the minus strand of CAZVVS010000070.1, from coordinate 1,557 downwards.
GCCGGCTCGCGGCATCGATGGACGGCCTCTACGAATACCTCCAGCGCCTGGACTACTACTTGGTGACGTCGCTGGAGAGCCTGGCGGCCGTCCGTGTCCTCGGGCAGTCGGAACACCGCGTGCCGATCACCAGTTTCATGGTCGACGGGGTCGACGCAGAGCACGTCGTGCGCCGCCTCGCCGATAACGGCGTGCGAGCGCTGTCGAACCTTCCCAGTCCAGCGTTCGAGCGGCTCGGCGTCGACGACGCGGGTGGTGCGGTGACCGTCGGGCTGGGCCCGTATTCGACGCCCTATGAGGTCGATCATCTCGTCCGAACCCTTGGTTCACTGGCCTGAACTGGGACTTAGGTTGCGCGAAGTTGGTCAATTGACCCGAGTAACCCGGGTGGAAACGGATTTACGCGATAGAATCCCGTTAATCCACTGAGATGAGAATTTAGAGATGACGGCTCCGCCCCCTTTTGACCAAGATCAATCTGGCGCGGCCCTTCTGAACATGAATGAGCGCAGCGCCTGGGAGTCGGTCGTCTACGGCGGGTGGCAGTTGATGGCGAGGGTGAACCAGGGTCTCGTCGATGCGGGATTCTCCTCTACGCCGGATCTTCGTGTGCTGGAGGCGCTTGGGCGTGTGTCACGCATGCGGATCTCCGATATCGCCGCCGCCACTCACATCCAGATGAGCACCGTGTCGCGACAGATCAGCCGGCTCCTCGATCAAGGTCTGGTCGAACGCGTCGACGATGTCCAGGGCGACGACGCACGGCATCGATGGGTCCGTCCAACGGCCGCCGGATCTGCGTATCTGCGCGAACTTGTCGAAATGCGCGATTCGTTGGTGCGGGAGAACGTCGTCGACGTCCTCGGCGAGGAGGATTTCCTCGAACTCGGCCGGTTGTTCAAGAAACTGGCCCAGAACACCGATCAATGAGCCGGTTTCGACGGCGGGCGGTCGTGGCGGCGCTCGCTGTGCTGATCATGCCCGCATGGTTTGGGGCTTCGACGGCCGCTGCGCCGGTCGCCCCGATTGGGACGACGACGCTGGCAGGTTCGGACCGCGCCTGTGACGGCCCCCAGACCGGTCCGGCCGGCAACGTCGCCTGCGGGATCTGGCTGGTCAACCAGTGGTTGTCGCTGCGCAGGTCGCGCGGTGTGGTCGCGCAGACCGTCGCCGTGGCGCCGGGAGCGTTCGGGGTGTGGCGATCATCGACGACGGGTGGGGTGTGCGGATTCACGCCCGTGCTGCTGGGGATGCACCACTGCGACCGGACGACGTTTGTGAACTTCCGCCTCGACCGCCGCCTCATCGAAGCGCGCGACCTTGCGTTCACAGTCCTCGCCCACGAGTCCGCGCACGGGGTGCAGGAGCGCCGCGGCAAAGACCCGGTGGCGGCCACCCTGACCAACGATGTGCCGGCGATGCTTCCACTGGAACAGCAGGCGGACTGTTGGGCGGGTGCGGCACTGGCGTGGGCGGTGCGTCGGGGTCATTTCGGGCCGCAGGCGCTGCCGCGGGCCCGTGCGCTGTTCCGCTCGGGCGGTCAGGCCGGGTCGGGCC
>CAZVVS010000069.1:0-16364 GCA_964630585.1 uncultured Gordonia sp. | reverse complement strand
ACACCTTCGGCGCCGACATCGACACGATCACCGTCGGCCCCCTCCTCGCCCCCGGCGCCCGCAACGCGGCCATCGACCTCGCCTCCACCGGCGACACCTACCTCCCCGGCGTCGTCACCCTGTCCGTCACCCGCTGACCAGCCACTCCCGAACCGAGTGCCGATCCTGCGTCACAGTTGCGTCACAGTTGCGTCACAGCGAACGGGAAACAGGGGTGTCCATCGGTCATCAGCGGTGCGCTAGCATGAGACCAAAACAGGCGCTGACCAGGTAAAACGTTGGATCCAGCCCCGACTGACGGGTGAGCACTAGCGGTTTAGGAAACCGATGCTCTATCCCCTGAGCTACGCGGGCGGGGGTTGTCGAAAAGGTGGCAGAAAAGGTGGTGCGGCGGCGACTTTCGACACCGGGTGTCGGGCGGCGGCGGTCGGCCGGGCCCCGTGGCGCAGCCTACGAGGACGCTCGAGGGGTAGCTGTCGGGTTCTGGGCGCGGCTCAGCCCCGGGGCACTTCCCGGGGGCGGTGCTGTCAGGCGGCGTGTTCGAGTGGGGGACCGGCTCGCTGGTGTTCGGCGAGGGTCAGCGAGTTCGTCATGAGGGCGAACCCGAGCAGGTTGAGCCATTGGCGGCGATGTCCGACCGAGTGGGCTCGACGCAGGTGGAGCGTGTCGTCGAGCGCCCGGTTGATGGACTCGGCGTCGTTGCGCTGACGGAACAACACGTCGAAGTCCGGATCCGTCGGCGGAATGGGCCGGACGTTCTCGGGTCGGTTGAGCTTGCGTTGTCGGTCTTCGTCGTTGCCGTGGAGGCGCACGGTGACCTGGCCGCCGTCAGGGAGCCGGTAGTCGTTGTACCAGCGGTACTGCCCACCCTTGTCGTGGTTGCGGTGGGTGCGCACCCGGCGCAGCGGCACGAAGTGAAGCTCCCCCTGATCGTCGAGCTGACCGACCCCGAGGGTGCCGCCCCGGGCGTACAGGTTCAAAGGGATCCCGTCGACGGTCTTGGTCTCGACCAGGGTGGTCTTCTCCTGGCGTTGCTCAGCCGGGTTGCGCCGCTTCTTCTTCGACCCTGCCTTGGCCGCGGCGACCCGGTTGACGGGGAGGAGGCCGAGATCGCGGAGCACCGTCTGGTGGTGGGTGCCGCGCAGAGCGGTGTCATAGACGACTGCCTGGGCACCGGGCGCATGGGGGGCCGTGCGCTTGAGACACGTCATGGCAGCGGCCGCTTCGCCGCCGGGCTGCGGCACGAACGCGGCGTCGAGAATGATCCTCGAGCGGACGTCGGCGCCGCGGGCGGCGAGCAGGACGAACTTGGTGCCCCAGGCGGTCTCGCCGGTCCCTTCCCAGTGCAGACCGGCGTCGGGCTCCGCCTTGAGCGGCCTGAGCTCGCCGGTGGCCTTGTCGAGCTTCGCGTCGCCAGGGTGCGCCCGGTACAGCGGGGTGATGACCTTGCCGTCCCCGTACAGCGACCGGGTGGGGTGCGGGTGGGTCCACGATCCGGGCCCGTCGGGGTCGAGGAGACCGATCTGTAGGGCCTGTTCGGCGGCCGCGGTCCGGTGGATGTCGCCGAGCTGGTCTTGGACGAACCCGAGGGTGAGGTAGCGGCTGCGCAGGTAGAGGTAGTGGTGGCGTCGCATGGGCCGGCGGGGGAGCCGCACGCCAGTCCGCTTGACCACGAGCCGCTGGACAAGCCGCCACACGAGGCGGTGGTTCAGCTCGGCTTCGACCTGTCGGGCCGACCCGTAGACGGAGATGAGCGCCTCGTAGACGATGACCATGAAGTCGGGGTAGTCCCGGGGTCGGCCTTCACCGGGGATGTGGGGCGGGATGGCCTCGGCGAGCCGGTACGTCTCTGGGTTGCGCAGGATGGCTTCGACGCGGGTGAGGGCGCCGACGCCTCGGGCGGACTCAGCCGTCATCGAACTGCCGGTCGTTGAGGCCGATGAGCCGGGCAGCCCGGTCAAGGCTGCGCATCCCCAGCCGGGCGGCGACCTCGTCGATTCGCCCGGTCTCGTCGAACACCTTGCGACCCGCCCAGGCGGCCACGGACACGGGCCGGACCGCAGGGTCGCGGCCGAGCCCGGCGCGGGTCATCGAGTCCGTGACGGCGATGCACGACGACGCCTGCATCGACTTGTCCGAACCGTCGCCCTCGTAGGTCAGAGGCCGACTCGGATCGGACGGCAGCGCCCGCAGCCGACGACCGACCTGCACAGCACCCCAGTCCGTCAGTAGGACTGACCTGGCCACGGCGGACCTACAGCCAGGCGCATGCACGACAGCGAGATCAAGGTCGACATCGCCGACGGTGACCTTCGCCATCTCGCCGGTACGGATGCCGGCTTCGGCAAGCGCCCATGCGGCGGGCAGCCGGGTGGCCTCGAACAGGTAGAGCGCCGCTGCCCGGCACCGCTCCACCTCGGCATCGGTGATCGGCCGAGCCGCCGACGGCCGCCTCGCGGGAAGCTCGAGGTCGAGCGTGGGATCGGTGTCGACCAGACCCATCTGCCGGACCGTCCGAAATAGCAGGCGAACCGCGCACCGCCGCAGGTGCCGAACGGTGGCCGACGGCGCTGTCCCGGTGCTCGTCGGAGCACCGACGAACTCGTCCACCATCGCCCTCGTCGTCGAGCCAAGCTGGACGACGCCGTGCCCAGCCGAGACGAACCCGGCGAACCGCCCCATGAGCTCCACCAGCCGCTCGAAGCTCTGCTCGCTGACAGCGCCCTCGGCCACGAGGTGAGCCGCGACAGCCTCAACGGCGGTCGAGGGACTCAGACCCGCATGCGCGGGCGTACCATCAGCCACGTCGGGACCCCCTAACGGTTCCGGCCGGGCCCCGGGGTGTTAGCGCACCGCCGGGGCCATCTGGTTGTTGTGCAAGCTCAACAATACCTGCGAGGTTGAGCAAACACAACTACCCTCCAACGTATGGGCAAGATCGTCGATCTCGACGACCTCCTCGATGCGGCCCAGGTCGCCGAGCTTCTTGGCTTGAGCAAGGCGACGGCAGTCAGCGTCTACCAGGGACGGTACGAAGACTTTCCGCGCCCTGTCTTAATGTCGTCGTCAGGGCGGTGTCAGTTCTGGCTTCGTTCGGACGTCGCAGCGTGGACCACCAGCCGATCCCCGGCTGACTGAGCAGTTCGGTCCTCTCTACGGAGTGGTCGCAGATCTCTCGCTCAGGCCAACGTCGTGGTCAACTCGCCTCGATCGGCGGGGAGCCCCAGATTCCGGTAGCAGTCAAGTACACGGTCTCCGCAGTTACGCCGCTCCGTGCGTCGGTACTCCCGTAGGCGACGATGACGCCTGACACCCAGCACAGCATGTCGACTGGGACTATCGGGCCGAATCCGGTCGCGTAAGGCCCGAGAGCGTGGACGTACACAAGTTGGCTCGGTGCGAGGTCAACGGACAGCATCTGAAACACATGGCTGGCGAGCACGACCCGCTCCGTCCCATTCGTGCCGAGATCCACCTCGGGAAACGTCTCCAGGACCTGAACGGAGTTTGGATCCTGTCGACCAACCACGAGCACTCGCTGACCTGAGCGAGCGGTTGGGGCTCTGAGGACATCAATGAGGGGGAGAGGCGCTGTGTCCGCGAACGCCGTGGGCATCTCCGACGGATAGTGCGCAAGCTGGGCTAGCGCGAACTCCTCGAAATGTTCGTCGTAGTAGCGCAGTGACTCGTACAGGAATGCGGGGCCGGTACGCCAGGTGAACCCCGAGGCGATCCGCGACCGGAGCAGCTGGCCCTGGCTGCGGTGAGCGAGTTGGTTGACGATCGTTTCGAACAGTTCCGAAATGGCTTCGTCGATTCCGGTCTCGACTTCCTGCACGACGATCGCGTAGCGGGTTGACAGCATGGGCGATCCCGCCCGAACCGTCTCGGCGTCCACCCCGACCCAAACGGGGATAATCCGAGTCTCGCCAGGTTCCTCCAAGGCGTACAGGCTGTCGAGTTCCTCTCGCACCCAGGCCTTGCGAAAGGCATCCGGCGTCACGATCACTACTCCGACGGACGAGGCCCGTAGCCCAGCCTCCATCTGCGTTCGCACGCTCCGACCAGCCACGAACGAGTTGAACCACACGGAGAGTCCGCGGTCCTCCAGTCCATCGGCGATCGCTTTTGCGGTTGTGCGGTCCTCCCACGCGTGCACGATGTAGCAGTCGTACTGGTCCATCTGAGCTGCTCCTGAGGCGTCGAATCGGCAATCAGAGTTTGGCGCGACGACGGGTAGCCCTGGCGGACGGCAGTGATTGGGACTAGTGGACTTCAGCGCCGATCGCCTGCCAGAAGACCGCCTCCGCCATTACCCGTGTTCCGAGTTCGCGGGCCCTGGTTGCCTTCCCGGATTGGCTGTCGGGGTCGGCGATGACGAGGAGGTCGAGGCCCTTGGAGACGTTCTTCTTGACGGTGAGGCCGGCGTCGGTGGCGAGGCGCTGGGCGTGCTCGCGGGTGATGGGCGCGCCGTCCAGGGTGCCAGCGAGCGCGCCGGTGAAGCAGACGGTGAGGCCGGCCAGGGAGTTGGCGGTTGCGGAGGCTGTTGGCGCCGGCGAGGCGACGGAGAGGTCGGGTGGATCGGTGTTGAGGAGACGGGCAACCAGTTCGATGTCGGCCTGTTCAAGGTCGGTGAGGATGTTGTCGGCGAGTGCTGCGGCGGCAAGGGCTCCGAGATAGGAGCGGTGTGCGGACTGGACCTGGTCGGCGGTGAGGCCCCATGCCACGGCGGTGTCGTTGAGGACCTGGGCTTCCAGTTCGGTGATGCGTCGGTCTTCGAGTGCCCGGTCGAGCACGTCGTGGTAGGCGGCGATGTCGGGGTCGGCGGAGCCACCCTCGTCGAGGCGGGCGACGAGGGTGGCGAGGTAAGTCGCCTGGTTGTCGAGACGGGCGACGCCGGCACCGCGCTGGTGGTAGTGGCCATGGGTGGGGGCCGATGGCCATTCTGTGGGCCAGGTGGTTGGGTCGCAGCCGAGTTGATGGAGCTCGGTGGCGCCGGCGCGTTCGGCGACGGGGAGGTAAGCGAGTAGGAGCGCGGCGGCAGCTCGTGCGTCGTGGAGGGCTGCGTGTTCGTGGGGGATGGTGTGACCGATCCGGGCGCAGCAGACAGCGAGTTTGCGGCTAGCGGTGGAGGGGTCGAGGCGGGTGACCAGTCCGAGGGTGCACAGCGACGGTAGATGGGGGAGAGGGCGCCCGATGCGGTCGAACTCCGCGTTCAGGAAGTCGCGGTCGAATCGAAGGTTGTGCGCGGTGAGGACAGCGCCTTCGAGGCGCTGCAGCACATCGCCGGCGATCTCATCGAAGGTTGGCGCCTCGAGGACGTCGCCTGCGGTGACGCCGTGGATGTGGGTGGCGCCGATGTCTCGTTGCGGGTTGACGAGGGTGGACCACTCGTCGATGACGGTGCCGTCGCCACGGATTCGGGTGGTCGCGATCTCGACCACCCGGTCGCCGAGTCGGGGGCTGAACCCGGTGGTCTCGAGGTCGAGTACACAGAACTCTGTTGTGCCGAACCCTCCTGGGCGGGAGGGCCGGTGGTCAGCGGGCGCCTGGTCGGTCGTTGTGTCGCCAGCTTTGGTATCTGTGATCAGGGCGAGGACGGCTTCTGCTCCGGTGATGTCCAAGAGACGCGCCGCGGTTGCCTCGGCGGCGAGATCGGCGTCGAGGACGTAGTCCCACTTGTCGACGTCGGTGTTTTCGAGCTCGCGGGCGAGTTCAAGGGGATCGAGGGTCTGGCTGCTCAGGATGTCCGCCGCAACGAGTCGCAGCTGATCGGGTCCGCAGTCGAAGACTCGCAAGGTGGGACCTTCCCTCGCCGCTTCGAGGCCGGCAGAAGCGAGGGCAAGACTGGTTGTCACTAGGGCGCGGTCGCCGCGCCACGGCAGGACAAGCGTGTCATCTCCGGCCCGCAGGACCGACACCGATGCGAGATTGTGTCGATGCCAGGCGGCACGACCCTCGGCCAGCAAGTCGCCCGCGGTGCGGTCGAGCCACGACGGTGTGTCGTGAGCGTCGTAGACGCGGACCATCTGGGCGCGCACCCTGTCGCCGACTAGGGCGCCTGCTCCGCCGAACACTGGCGGTTTGCCGCCGTAGGCGCGGGTGAGTTCGATGACGCGAGCCTTGGCGTCGATGCCGGTGATCTTCCAGCGGCGCCCGCTGAAGATGAGGAAGGAGCCTTCGAGGATGGGGTGATCGATGGGCAGCGTGCCGAGCGGGCGGCCGTGGGCAACGAGTCGCCACTCCTGGGGGGTCTTGAACGACGCGTAAAAGGAGTAGTGGTTGACGGCGCGTTCGCCATCGCGACCGTGCAGAAGAGTTCCGTCGCCGGCCTGGACGATGAGATCTTTGGCGGCCATGGCCCGCATCAGTCGGGCGAATCGTTGTGGGTCGACCTGTTCGAAGGGTCCGGGCCCGCACAGCACTTGGTGGACTTCGGCGGCGGTAGCGCCTCCGTGTTGAGCGATGACCGACAGGGCCTGTTGGATCAGTGTCGAGAGGTTCAGTCCGGGGTCATCCGGTGGTTCGACCCACCGGTCGAGCATCAGCTCCACCATCGCGGTGGTCTGCACGAGATCGCACCGCAACTCGTCCACGAGGGTGGTGCGGCCGTCGAGGTCGTCCTCGGTGATGTAGGTGCGCAGGGTCGAAGGCTCGCCACGCCGGCCGGATCGACCGAGCCGCTGGCGCAGAGCAGCTACAGATGGGGGAGTGCCGATCTGGGCTACTGAAGTCATGGTGCCGATATCGATGCCCATCTCGAGGGTGGAGGTGCACACGACGGTCACGGGACGCGATCGGTCCTTGAGAGCGGCCTCGACGTCCTCGCGGATCTCTCGGCTGAGGCTGCCGTGGTGCGGGAAGAACTCGTTCGGCACCCGTTCGGTTTCGCACCGCTGCGCGAGGAGGTCGGCGTAGATCTCGACGTCACGGCGTGCGTTGGCGAATACGAGGTTGTCTGCGCCTCGCAAGTTGCGGAAGAGGTGGTCGGCGATCGCGAGCTTGTCGCCGTCGGTGGTTTCCTCGACGGTGAGCGTTCGACCCGAAGCATCGGCGTCGGCGGCTTGTTTGTCAGACAGGAGCGGGTCGGCGGCGCGGTAACCGCGTACCTGAAGGCGGATCTCCTGTTCGTCGCTGGTGCTGGCGATGAGCTTGACGCTCCCTGGGTCATGGGGGCGCAGGAAGGCGGCGGCCGCGTTCATGTCGCCGAGGGTTGCCGAGAGACCGATGCGTGGGGGACGGCGCCGGACGGCGACCTCAACACGGTTCAGCAGCGACTGGAGTTGGGCGCCTCGTGGGGTGGCCAGGAACGAGTGCAGCTCGTCGACGACGACATATCGGAGCCCGGCGAACACGGCAGGTACCTGGGTGCCGCGATTGACGAACAGTGCTTCGAGGCTTTCTGGGGTGATGAGCAGCACCCCGCTCGGGTTCGTGAGGGCCTTCTGCTTGGCGCTGTCAGCGACATCGCCGTGCCAGCGGTGCACGGCGACGCCGGCGGTGTCGCACAGTTGGTCTAGGCGGTCGTACTGGTCGTTGATCAGCGCCTTGAGGGGCGACAGGTAGAGGACCTGTACGCCGGGCGCGACCGGTGCTGGCGGGTCAGTCCAAGGGTCGTGCGAGGTCCATGGGTCCGGGTTGGAAGCGATCGCCGCCTCGGCGTCTGTGGCGATGGCGGAGCAGATCGGCAGGAACGCCGCTTCGGTCTTTCCCGCTGCAGTGGCAGCGGAGATGATGACGTCGCGGCTGCCCTCCAGGATGGGACCGATGGCCTGCTCTTGGGCGTCGTGCAGCGTGGTCCACCCTTGCTCCCAGATCCACCGCTGCATCGTGGGGTGGAGCCGGTCAAAGGCACCGGATCGCTCAGAGCCGGAACGAGGTGAGGTCATCGTCGTTGTCGGGGAGATTGGTCTCAGGCGGCGCTGACGGAGGGCCCGTCGACGTTGTGGCACTTGGCGGGGCCGCCGATACCGGCTCGTCCTCGAGGGGCTCGAGGTCGGGGTTGGTCTCGGGGGCTAGCTCGACTCGGGCGACGAGGTCGGTCCAGTTGACCCCAGGGTTCTGTTCGAGCACGGCGAGCAGGTTGACGAACTCTTTGATGGTGGTGCGGGGGGTGCGGAAGTAGGCCTCGCCGACGCGGGTCTGACAGTGCGTCATAAAGGCGGTGATGCCGGCGTCGTCGACGAGGTACGCCGTTGGCTCGCCAGAGGCGTACACGTGGCGAAGCTTGGTCAGGAGCACGAACAGGTCTTCGGGGGTGAGGCTGGCGAGGCGGAGGACGGGCCCGGAGTAGTCGACGAGTCCTGCCGTTGCGAAGGTGTTCTCCGCGAGCCGGCTCTGGAGAGCGGCGTAGGAGTACATGCCCCTTCGGGTGTCGAGCAGCATGTCGGGGGTCCCGCCGAGCACGAAGCCAAGCCCTGCGGCGGAGCCTTGGAGGCAGTCGTTCAGAATGCGCAGAATCTGCTCGTAGTTCGAGTTCCGGGCCTGCGTGTTGGCGAGCTTGTAAAGGTTGACGAGCTCGTCGAGGCAGACGAGGAGGCCGCTGTAGCCGGCGAGTCGGACGAACCGGGCGAACAGCTTCAAGTGGTCGTAGAACGACGAGTCATCGATGATCGTTCTGACCCCGAGCGCTGTGCGGGCGTCGGTGCGTGTGGAGAACTCGCCGCGCAGCCACCGCACGGCGTCGGCTTTGAGTTGTTCGTTACCAGTGTCGTGTCCACGCCAGTAGGCGGCGACGACCTCCGCGAAGTCATAGCCGCCGGTGAGTTCTTGGAGTGCTGCCAACCGCTCGCGGATCACGACCTCGGGCGCCACGTTGCGCTCGCGTGCGGCGTTGAGGCTGTCGGTGACGAAGCGTTCCACCACCGACGGCATCGCTGCTCCGTCGGGCTTGGCGCGAGTGGCGAGGTTGCGCATCAGTTCTGCGTAGAGACCTCTCGCCTGGCCGCCTGTCGCGTGGAGGCGTCGGTCGGGGGAGAGGTCCGCGTGGACGGTCACGAGCTTTCGTTCGAGCGCAATCGTCCGGATGAGGTTCAAGAAGAAGCTCTTGCCGGCCCCGTACTCACCGATCGCGAACCGGATGGCGGAGCCACCGTCGGCGATGCGGTCGATGTCCGCGACTAGTGCGGTGACCTCGTTGGCCCGCCCGACTTGGATGTGGTGTTGCCCGGTCCGGGGGACCACACCCGCTCGCAGTGACTGCAGAATGGCGTCTCGGTCCCGGGGGCGGATCCGCTCCGATCCGGCAGCGGTATCGGTCATGGGTACAGCTCCTCCACGGCGTAGTCGTTGATCTCGAGCGGGTCGTCGCCCTCGACGAGGGGGTCGCCGCACAGGTCGAGCGCGGCTTCGTTGATCCGCTCGAGGGCGCCATCGAGCAGGGGCAGCCCGAGCGACGACGCGATCTCATCGACCTGCGCACGCTCCCATGACGATTGGGCGCGCAGCCGATCGGCGAGCGCGCTATGGGCGGTGTCGAGGCCCTCGAGTGTCGGGCCATCGCCCCCACCCGCGGTCATCGGGCCGGCGGTCGTGACGCCGTCAGGGGGTGGGTCGGGTTCGTCGTCGGTGAAGATGTCGGCGAGCAAGGCGGTGACGGTTGCGGTCTCGGCGAGTCGGGCGGCGACAACATCCGGGTCGAGATGCACGACGATCGGCTGGCCTGCGATCTCGTTGGCTGTGGGAGCGGGCGGGATCGTCCAGCGCCTCTCGGGATCTGCGGGTCGCACGGTACTGGGACCGGTGTCTCCAGAACCGAGCGCATGGATGGTGCGATAGACCTCTGCTTCGTCGAGTCCGAGAAGCCTGTACACCTTGGTCAACGTCGTGATCTCGTCGGGGGTCACCTGTCCATCAGCGGCAGCGACGTCCACCAGAAGCCGCCCGATTGCCGCCCGCTGCGGCCCGGTGAGCGCTTCCAGGCGACGCTTCATGCCCCCGAGCGCCGGCTTGCCGGCGGTCAACCAGAGCAGGTGGGCGTTGAGGCGACGGCGTTCGAATTCGTCGAGACCCAGGACTGTCTCGATGTGCTCGGCGACCTGCGCGCGTTCGTGGGAGGAGACCGACCCATCTGCGGAAGCCACGACCGCGGTGAGGTGAACGAGCGCTGCTGCCGCGGCGTAGCCGGGCGATGGTGCTGCTGGCGCGCCGCTGGCCTGGGGGAAAAGCACTGCGGTCGAACCGGACTTTGGCGTCGCCGCCCCGAATCGGACGTCAGGCTCGACGCCGGCCCCGAACTTTTCGACAAGGGTCGCGATGCTCACAGCGTCAGCCTTCACCAGCTTTGTCCGGTGTCCCGGTGACCACAGTTCCACGAGGTCGTCGAACGCTACGACCGAAGGCCCGTCGCCGGTGTGCTCTCGAACCCAGTCTCGGATCCGTCCAATGGACTCGCTTGTGCCGCCAGCGAGGAGGTCCGCAGGGAGCAGCCCCGCCGCTCGCGGTGATCCTGCCGAGTCTGGGTGACGGCCGAGGAAGCGGCTGTAGGCATCGAGTTCGTCCGTGCAGGCCCCGGCGATATCCCGCAGCTTGTTCACCAGGCCGCTCAGCCCGGTGATGTCGGGGATCGTAGCCAGACGGTGATTGATCTGACCCCGGAGCCCCGCCGATGCTGGCCGGTAGGAGACCTGAACCACGGCTTTGGGGGCTGCGACGACCATCCCCTCGCCGTACTTCGCGGCGTAGCGCACCTTGAAAAGCGCATCGAACTCGTCGGGGCACCGCTTGGCCGGCGTGCGCAGGTACGCCTCGGGATGCGTGCGCGCCAGGCTGAGCGCCCAACTCGCCGGTATCGGCCGACCGGCGGCAACGAAGCGGCCGAGCCCAATCCGTATCGTGATCGGCACCTCCCACGACCTCGGGATCGTCCGGTAGTCCGGTGGCGATATCGGATCCTGGACCGCCTTCATGGCCGTCAGCAGCTCGAGAAAGCTGGCCGAGTACATGTTGAAGGAGTTCGATGCCCGCCCGTAGACGGCATGGAGCCGCTTCACCTCAGCGACGATGACCGCGAGCTCAGGGTCGGACGCGGCGAGCCGGAGATCGGCGATCGCCCGCCGCTCCAGCCCGTAGAAGTACAAGAACACGTAGCCGATCTGGACCGGCTGATCTCGGCTCCCGGCGAGCCAGCTCAGATACGCCGCCCGGCATTGCTCCGAGATGCCGCCATATGAAGGCCAGTAGTGAAGATCGCGACCCGCCCAGTCGGGACGGGCCCAGTCGACTCGCAGACGCGGATCGATCAAGGCGGGTTCCACGCCGTGGCCTGCAATCGACGCCAGGCCCGTGCCGACATACACCAGCCCGCCCGGGATCTGTCGCCCGGCGACGGTCACGACCGCCCCCTGCGGTACCCAGCCGGCGCTCGGTGCAGCTGATCGAGCTTGCGGAGGCGCAGCCCTCGCCGTGGCTTGAGGCGGACGCTGAGCGGCGGGACGCGGATTGGTCTGCACGCGGCGTCGCAACATCACCATGACCTTCTACGCGTGTAGTCGACTTCCACAGTTCCCACCATCGGTGCTCACTGTGACATCCCCGGCGGGCGCCCGCTGCCGACATCGCATCACGAGGAGCCTCGCCGTGTTTCCGGCGTCGGGCAATGTGGCCTACGCGGGGGTTCGAAGACTCTTGACGAGTTCCCGAGTCGAACCGGGTTGGCTCTCACTTAGTTCGGCGATGAACCTGCCTGGAGCCGGGTTCGATGCGTCAGCGCGCCACATCCCATCAAGGTGGTCGCGAAGGTCAGCAACATCAGCGTCGACGTCCGATCCGACAAGCGCGCCGACGTGTGCGAGCAGCGCCCACGGATCTTGACGAGTGTCGATGCCATGGTCGGCAATCACATCGGCCAGGGTCTTTGTTTCCTCGGCCAGCGCGACCGCGGCGATTGCCCCGAACAGAACCGCTGGCATGACACAGGTCTTCGGCCGCTTGGGATTGCACCAAGGCCACAGCGACGGCGGATCTGGCACAAGGATCTCGGCTTGCTCTGAGGCCTTCTCAAGAGTGTTCCGAACGTCAGCCCACGTGCGCGTCGGATCCGAGTCCCACAGTTCGAGGGGTCGACCGGTGAGTTCCTCGAGCGTCGTCCGTGCCTCTCGCAGCCGCAACGCGAGGTCCTCATGCTCGCGGTACGCCACCGGAGTCGTCCTTGGCTCGCAGCCAAGTGCCAGAACGAGCCCTCTCCAGACCGTGAGACGCTGCGGGTCGGGGGCGTTCGGGTCTGCTGGACTCCACCGACCGTCGAGTTGCCCTGTCGCCGCCTCGAAGATATGCATCACGTCACGCTACGTCAGAGACAGGAGCCGACCTCTGGGTGTGTTCTGGGGCGCGCATCGCGGGCGATCTCGCCGCCCAGTGCGCCCTGTTGACGGGGACCGTCTGTGCCGCGACTGTCACACCCTTCCTGCATCATGGGCGGGAGGGATCTCAACCCAAAGGAGGACCGATGGCTACAGGCCACATCGTCTCTGGACCGGCACGCTTGCAGTGAGCGTTTCTGACTCCACGCGCCAACGTGTGTGGGCGCTCTCCGCCGGTCGCTGCGCCATCTGTAACGAGTATCTGCTCGAGGGCTCGGTGACGCATCGCGAGATCTTCCTGGGCGAGGTCGCCCACATCGTCGGCCAGAAGGACAGCGACCGGTCACCACGAGGCAAGGGCGAGCTCGACGTCCGGCAACGCGACTCAGCGGCAAATCTCATGCTCATCTGCGCCGACAACCATGATGAGATCGACGACAAGGCGGTCCTGGACGCCGCTACCGTCGAGCGCCTCCTCTCCGTGAAGCACCGCCACGAGGCACGGGTCAAGCACGTGACCGGGCTCGGCGCCGGCGCCGACTCGCTCGTGCTGCGAATGATCGCGGACGTCCGCGGTTACGCCGTCGAGCTCGGGCAGGACGCCGCTTCGACCGCAGTGTTCGCCAACGGCAAGTTTCCCTACTTTGCGCTTGCGTACGACCGGCACAGCCTCGAGATCGACCTGCGTGGCGTCCCGGGCGAAGCTGAGGCCGGCGACGCGTACTACACGTCGGCCATGGCCATCATCGACGACATCATCGACCGCCGGCTGAGGGACGGCATCAAACGCGACGCCGTCCCTCACATGAGCGTCTTCGCGTTCGGCCGGATCCCGCTCCTCGTCTATCTAGGCAGCCGCCTCGACGACACCGTCCCCACCGCCATCTTTCAGCGCCACCGCTCGTCCGAGAGCTGGGACTGGCCCAGTGACCCAGGAGTCACGGCGAAATTCTCCCTCGCCCTCCAGAACGAGCAGCCCGCCATGGAGGCGGTTCTCGTTCTCAACATCAGCGGCACCATCAACCCGTCCGAGTTGCCCAGCGACCTAGCGGCTCTGCCTCAATACACGATCGACGTCGTCGACGCCCCAGCGACCATGGACGTCATTGACAGCCCTATCGTGCTACGCCGCTTCGAGCAGACCGTACGGGAGCTCCTGTCGCACCTCGAGAAGGCCAACAAGACCGTCCGCCGCCTCCACGTCATGCCGGCGCTGCCACTGTCCGCAGCGGTGGTCCTCGGCCGCATCGGCAACCCAGACGTGCACCCTGCGCTCCTCATCTATGAGCGCGTCGACGACGCCTACCACCCCTCCATCGAGGTCCTGTCATGAAGCTCGTCGATTGCTTCAAGTCGTTCCTGACGGACACGGTCAACCTCAAGCCATCGAAGCTGGAGGACCTAGACGAGCGAGTGCCGACCCTCACGGAAGTCGTCAAAGGCGGCGTGCGCAACACGACCGTCCTCGACTCCATCCCGCAGGGGTCATGGGCGCACGAGACCATCATCCAGCCGGGCGTCGGCCTCGAGTTCGACGCCGACTTCCTCCTGCAGCTCGACGAGGTCGCCCTGTGGGCGCCGAGTAAGTACAACCAGGTCGTATGGGACGTGCTGCACAACCACGGCACCTATGGCACAAAGACGACACGGAAGAACCGGTGCATCCGCGTCACCTACGCCAACGACTGCCACGTCGACATCGTGCCGTACGTCGTCCAACCCGACGGCCGCGAAGTCATCATCAACCGCACCACCGACGAGTTCGAGGACACGAACCCAATCGGCTTCACTGAGTGGCTCCAAGAGAAGGACGGCATCACCGGCGGAGATCTTCGCAAGGTCATCCGACTGATGAAGTACCTCCGCGACCACCGTGGCGCCTTCGCGATCAAGAGCATTCTTCTGACCACCCTGCTTGGTGAACGCGTCGAACAGCGGCGCAAGGACCTCGACAACAAGTACTACACCGACATCCCCACGACGCTCCTGCACGTCGTCCAGGACCTCGACGACTGGCTCCAGGCCCGGCCTACCAGGGCGCACGTCAGCATCAGCGACCCCAGCTGCCCGAACACAACATTTGACCACCGGTGGACCGACTACGAGTACACGGCCTTCCGCGACGACGTCCATAGTCTCGTCGCCAAGATCGACAACGCCTACCGGACGGTCGGCGTCACCGACAGCCTCACGGCATGGCAGGACATCTTCGGCACCGCGTTCAAGGTGCCTACGACAACGGCCTCAGCGTCCCTGCCGGTGCTCAAGAACGTCGCTACGAACCGCTACATCGCCCGCGACCCGCGTGCACCCGGCGAGCAGTACATCGACGACATCTTCCCGGTCGACCTGCACCATTGGGTCCACGTCGACGCGGAAGTCAGCGAACCCACCCTGCACAACCGGCGGCAGCGACGCGCAGCACTCCGCTCCCGGGGCCACCACGTTCCGCCCGGGCGGCAGCTCACGTTCCGCATCGTCGCGACCGACGTCTCGAAGCCGTACGAGATCCGGTGGAAGGTCCGCAACCGCGGCTTCGAGGCCAATCGGCGAGCGTGCGAGCGGGGGAGCATCTTCGTCGGCGGCGACCAACACGTGGAGCCAACTGCGTTCAAGGGGCCCCACTACGTCGAGTGTTACATCATCAAGGACAGTGTCTGCGTCGCTGCCGCGCACGTGCCGGTGAACATCCTGTTCACGCGGTAGAGACCAGCCGCAGCCCTGCAACCTCGCACCGCCGCTCGCGGTTGGGGTGCCGAAGGGGCACTATTGCGTGATTCGATCAACGATTGCAGCACACGGCTTGCTGGCGGTCATGAGGTGAGCCCCTCGTAGTGGTCCAGAGGTTGTGTGGTCTGATCGCCTGCATCATCGTGTGCAGGCACGAAAGGACCATGATGACGAGACGACGGCACACGCCCGAGCAGATCATCCGCAAGCTCGCCGAGGGCCAGAAGCTGCTGGCCGGAGGCATGGAAGTCGAGGACGTGTGCCGCCAGACCGGCATCGCCGAGTCGACGTGGGCGCGGTGGCTGTCCCAGTACGGCGGCATGACCGCCGATGACGCCAAACGGCTGAAAGAGCTCGAGGGTGAGAACGCCCGGTTGAAGAAGCTCCTGGCCGAGGCCGAGCTGGACAAGGCGATGCTCAAGGAGTTGGCGGAGGGAAACTTCTGACCCCGAACCGTCGCCGGGCCGCCGTGAGGATGTGCCAGGAACGGTTCGGGGTCTCCGAACGACGGGCGTGCAAAGTGGTCGGCCAGCACCGCTCCACCCAACGGCTCGACCCGCCGCCACCCGACGACGAGGAACAACGCCTCCGGGCGTGGCTGCGGGCGTTCGCCCGCCGCCGGCCCCGGTGGGGATGGCGCCGCGCCGCCAAAGAGCTGCGCCGGACAGGCTGGACGGTCAACAACAAGCGGGTCCGTCGGTTGTGGCGGCATGAGGGCCTCCAGGTCCCCACCCGCCGGCGCAAGGGCCGCCTCGTCGGTATCGGCACCCACGTCGGCGCCATGTGCCCCATCGCCCCGAACGCCCTGTGGGCGCTCGACTTCGCGTTCGACCACACCATCGACGGACGCCAGACCAAGATGCTCAACGTCATCGACGAGTTCACCCGCGAGTGCCTCGCCATCCGCGTGGAGCACTCCATCGGCGCCGACCAGGTAGTCGCCGTGCTGGACCGCCTGGCGGTCGAGCGGGGCCGGGCGCCGGCGTTCGTCCGGTTCGACAACGGCCCCGAGTTCGTGGCCTACGCCGTGGCCGACTGGTGCGCGCTCAACAGCACCGACACCGTGTTCATCGACCCGGGCTCACCCTGGCAGAACGCCTGGATCGAGTCGTTCAACGGGAAACTCCGCGACGAGCTCCTCAACCTGTGGCAGTTCGAAAGCCTCCTCGAGGCCCAAGTCATCATCGGAGACTGGCGCATCGACTACAACGACAACCGACCCCACAGCGCCCACGGCGACCTCACCCCCAGCGAGTTCGCCCGAGCCTGGACCATCAACCAACAACCCCACCCACAAGCCGCATAGCAACTGGACCACTCATCGGGGCCCCCTCA
>CAZVVS010000068.1:0-16403 GCA_964630585.1 uncultured Gordonia sp. | reverse complement strand
CGATGTTCTTCTACACCGACACCCCGCAGGCCCCGTGGACGGTGGTCAAGTCCAACGACAAGAAGCGGGCCCGCATCGAGGCGATGCGCTGGGTGCTCGCCCAATTCGATTACCCGAACAAGGACGCCCACGTCGTCGGCAAGCCGGATCCGAAGATCATCGGCTCGCCGAAGGATGTCTACGACGAGGGGGAGTCGCCGTCGGCGGGCTTCCCCGTCGTCGACCCGTCGTGATCGCGTAGCCTCACGGTCATGCAGTATTCAGATCGATTTGCCAACGCTGGTGCCTGGGTGCTCGAGAACGGCCACCGGGCACTGCTCGCAGTAACCGGTGGACGGTTCCCCAAGACGGTCTTGGGGATGTTCACCCTCGAGTTGCACACCGTCGGCCGCAAGTCCGGCAAGCCCTACGCCAACCTGCTGACCAGCCCGATCCACGACGACAAGCGGATCATCGTCGTCGCGTCGAAGGGTGGACACTCCACCGACCCGGACTGGTACCGCAACGCGGTCGCGACCCCCGACGTCAGCGTCACCGTCGACGGCAAGACCAGCCCGTACCGTGCTCGCACGGCGACGGCGGCGGAGCGGGAGACGCTGTGGCCGCAGATCGTCAAGATCTACAAGGGCTACAACGACTATCAGGAGAACACCGAACGCGAGATCCCGTTGCTCATCCTGGAGCGGCGCTGATCACCGCCGATCGGGCGCGACCCTGTCGGGACTCATGATCGCGGTGCCATGAGCTGTCGGGGTGCCCGATCCATTGCGGGAGCTGGCGGCGCACTGATGTGTCGGCGAGAATGGTGACCCGGCCATTGGCCAATGCGGTCGGCCAGTCAGTGTCGCGGCGCCACAGCTCGGTGAGCGTGCGCAGGTCCGTCTCCACCTGCGCCGTGAGGTCGTAGCCGGGGTCGAAGTCGCACACCTCGACGTCGTCGGAATCGACGACCAGCCACCAGCGTCCGGCCTTTCCCGAGACATCACTGAATGAGAAGGCGACCGTGGTGCGGGCGCGCGGCCAGTCGTCGAGGGCGATCTTGCGGCGCATGTCCCAGAACAGCAGGTGCGGATCGAGGTCGGTCTCGCCGAGCTCGCCGATCCACTTCATGCCCCACTGGCTGAGTGCCTCGACGACCTCCCAGAGCTCCGTGCCCTTGTCGGTGAGGGTGTACCGGGAGCGGCCGTCGACGACGGTCCGCGTCACGACGCCGGCCCGTTCCAGCCGCTTGAGCCGTTTGGTGAGCAGGGCGGGGGACATCTTCGGCACGCCCCGGCGCAACTCGTTGAAATGTCTGCTCCCGAGGAGTAACTCGCGCACGACGAGCACGGTCCACCGCTCGTCTAGTACCTCCATCGCCTTCGCGACGGGGCAGAACTGGCCATATGTCGCCATGATGCCGCCTCCCTTTTCCTGTTCCAGTACACGCCGGACGGGACCCGAAGGCTAGTACAGATTGTGAACCGTGATCGCTACAGATCGTGGTCTGGAGGCGGTGGTCGCGCTCGACCGACACTCGATACAAGCCCGAAAGGCGGGTTGATCGAACACAGGAGAACCATCATGACCACCACAACCACCACCACGGAATCCTCGTCGGCAGACGCTGCGGACCGCGAGTTGAAGGCGCGCCACCGCGCCCTGTGGGCCGCTGGCGACTATCCGGCCGTCGCCGACGTGATCGCACCGCTGGGGCCGCGCCTCGTCGACGCGCTGGGCGTCGACGGCGATATCGACCTGCTCGACGTCGGGGCGGGCGCGGGTAATGCCGCGTTCCCGGCCGCGCGCCGTGGGGCGCGAGTCGTCGCGTCGGATCTCACGCCCGAACTGCTCGACGTCGGGCGCGCGCGGGCGCAGCGGGATGGGCTCGACATCGACTGGCAGGTCGCCGACGCCGAGCACCTGACCTACCGCGACGATTCCTTCGACGTCGTCACGTCGTGTGTCGGGGTGATGTTCGCGCCGCACCACGCGCAGGCGGCGGGCGAACTCGTCCGCGTCTGCCGTCCGGGAGGGCGGATCGGCCTCATCAACTGGACCCCGACCGGATTCATCGGCGAGTTGTTCACGACGATGAAGCCGTTCGCCCCTGCGCCGCCGCCGGGAGCGTCGCCCGCACCGCTGTGGGGCGACGAGGCGCACGTGCGCGAGTTGTTCGGGGACTCAGTCGCCGACGTGGCGTGCGCGACCGAACGGCTGCGGGTCGACAGCTTCGCCACCGGCGAGGAGTTCCGCGATTTCTTCAAGGCGACATACGGTCCGACGATCGTCACCTACCGCAACATCGCCGACGACGAGGAGCGCGTTGCGCAACTCGACCGGGCGATCGCGGCGCTGGCCGATCGCTATCTCGCGGCTGGCGCAATGGAGTGGGAGTACCTGCTGATCCTGGCTACTCTGAAGGAGTGGGCGGTCTGACCCTGACATCGCTCGGTGGCGCTGGAACGGTCACCGGCTCTAAACACCTGCTGCAGCTCGACGGGCAATCACTGCTCGTCGACTGTGGCTTGTTCCAGGGCATCAAGAACCTGCGCGAGGCGAACTGGCGCAAGTTGCCGATCGACGCGTGCGACATCGATGCGGTCGTACTGACCCACGCCCATCTCGATCATTGCGGCTATCTGCCGCGGCTGGTGCTCGACGGCTTCAGCGGATCGATCCATGCGACGCAGGCGACCCGCGACGTCGCCGACATCATCCTGCGCGACAGCGCCTATCTCCAGGACCGCGACGCCGATTTCCTCAACCGCCATGGCGGATCGAGCCACCACCCGGCCTTGCCGCTGTACACCGGCACCGACGTCGATGCGACGATGCCGAGGTTCCAGACCCATCGGCTGAACAAGGAGTTCGAGCCGCTGCCCGGGGTGACGGTGACCTTCCGGGACGCCGGGCACATCCTGGGGGCCGCGACCGTCACCGTCGAATGGGGTGGGCGAACAGTGGCGTTCACCGGCGACCTGGGGCGCTACGACGATCCGCTGATGTTCGATCCGGTGCCGATCAGCCACGCCGACATCCTGGTCACCGAGTCGACCTATGGCGACCGGTCGCGGAACTCCTCGTCGCCCGAGGAGGCACTCGGCAGGATCGTCAACGAGACCGTGGGGCGGGGCGGCACCGTGGTGATCCCGGCGTTCGCCGTCGGTCGCACCCAGACGATCCTCTACCACCTGTGGCGGTTGCGGCAGGCCCGCGCCATCCCGGCGGTGCCCGTGTTCATCGACTCGCCGATGGCGATCAAGGCCGGCGAGGTCTTCCGCCGCCACAACGACGGCCACCGGCTGACCACGGCGCAGACCGCCGAGATGTTCGGGATCGCCCAGTTCGCCCCCGACGTCGAGGCGTCGAAGCGGATCTCGCGGAGCCGGTCGCCGAAGATCGTGCTGTCGGCCAGCGGGATGGCCACCGGCGGCCGAATCCTGCACCACCTCGCCGCGTTCGGCCCCGATCCGCGCAACAGCATCGTGCTGGCCGGGTACCAATCGGTCGGTACCCGCGGGCGTGCCTTGGCCGACGGTGCCGGCGAGCTCAAGATCTACGGCGAATGGGTGCCGATTAAAGCGAGGGTGGAGAACCTGCACATGTTCTCCGCCCACGCCGATGCCGACGAACTGATCGGATGGATGCGCGGTTTCGCCACGCCGCCGCGGATGTCGTACTTGGTGCACGGCGAGCCGCAGGCAGCCGCGTCGTTGCGGGCACGGATGGACCACGACTTGGGCTGGCGGGCGACGGTCGCGGCGCAGAACCAGATCTACTCTCTGTGAGTCTGCGTGCCTGTGACCAGCACTTCTGTTCTGCGACTGTGACCGAATCGACTCCATGTCGGTGAGTGACGTCGGGGTGGCGCTCTTACAATCGGAACGTGCGGTACTCGCGTTTCGTCGCCATCGGTGACTCTCAAACGGAGGGGATGGGCGACCCGCACCCGGACTATGAGTGCCGGGGGTGGGCCGACCGTCTCGCCGAGCGCATGGCTGCCCTCAACCCCGAGCTGACCTACGCGAACCTCGCGATCCGGGGCAAGGACACCCGGCAGGCACTCGAAGAACAGTTGGATTCAGCACTCGCCCTGGAACCGGATCTCGTCGCCGCTCCGCTGGGCATGAACGACGTCATCGGAAGCGGTGACCTGACGGGGCAGGTGCGATCCGACCTCGACGAGATCTACCGTCGGCTCACCGATTCAGGTGCCACCGTCATCGTCTCGACCTATCCCGACGTGACGCGCACCATCCCGCTCGGGCATCGGCTCGAGGGTCGCCTGCAGACGATCAACGCGCTGATGCGCGAGTTTTCGCATCGCTACGGTTTGGTCCTCGTCGACCTGCACTCGGCGCCGGTGCTGACCGACCTGCGGGCATGGTCCACCGATCGCCTGCACGCCTCATCGTTGGGTCACCAGCGGCTTGCCGACGGCGCCGCCCACGCCCTGGGCCTTCCCGGGGCGTCCCCGACTTGGGGTGATCCGATGCCCGACCTCCCGGTTCTGCATCCGGTGGCCCGGGTCGTGCGCGACGTGCGATGGGCGGTGGAGTTCTTCACCCCGTGGGCGATCCGCCGGCTACGCGGGGTCTCGCTGGGCGACGGCCGCAGCCCGAAGCGACCGGAATTGACGCCCGTCGTCGCCCCCGTCCACTGTTAGCGACGATCAGCCTGGCGTTTGTGCCGGTTTCCGGGTAAAACGCCAGGCTGATCACCGTCGCGCGTTGTCCGGGTCGAGAGTGTCGAGCAATTCCTGCAGGACCGTGCACGCCTCGTCGAATCGTCGTGCCCCGACGATGCGCGCCCACTGCTGTTCGATCTTCGCGACGCGTTGGCCCGCGTCGCGCATGAGCCGCTGTCCGCGCTCGGTGAAGACGATGAGTTTGGCCCGACCGTCCGTGGGATCGGGGCGGCGGTCGAGGTAGCCGAGCGCCACGAGCTCGTTGACGAGTTCCGACGTCGCTGCGAGGCTGAGTTGGGCGCGCGCGGCCAGGTCGGTGAGGCGGATGTCGCCGGTGGCGATGTTGCCGAAGATCTGCATGTGCGCTTCGCGGATGTCGCCGTAGCCGAGATCGGCCCGCGGGGCGGCGAGTTCGACCCGGAACTCGTGCAGCAGCCGTACGAGCAGTTGGCCGATTGCCTGGCGGTCCGGCGATGGAACCCTTGACGCCTCCATGGTTCAGTAGGATACTTCGGAATCAGAAGTTTCGGATTCCGAAGTAATTTGGATGGTGGTGGCCATGGCTGAATCGGTGCCGACAAGAGTGGGCCGCCTGTTCGTGACTGATAGCAGACAGGGGCCGGCCACCGTCTTCTGGCACAGCCTTTTCGTCGACCAGCGGTCGTGGGCCCCGGTCCTGGAGGAACTCGGTCCGGGGCGGCGAACCATCCTCATCGACGCGCCGAATCACGGTCGAAGCGAGTCAGTCGACCACGACTTCACCATCGAGGACTGCGCGGCTGCAGCCGTCGACGTTCTCGACCACTTGAAGATCTCCGAACCGGTGGACTGGGTCGGCAACGCACTGGGCGGCCACGTCGGGATCGCTCTTGCTGCCGCACACCCCGACCGGGTGCACCGCCTGGTGACCATCGGTACGCCGGTCGAGGCGTTCGGCGCGATGGAGAAGTGGGGAAGGATCATCCCGCTGGTCGGGCTGTACCGAGTCTTCGGTCCCAAGGCCGTCGACGCTGTCCTCACCAAGGCGCTGCTCGGTCCGGACACCGTTGCCGCACAACCGGATCGGGCTGGCACCGTCATGGAGGCCTTCCGTCGCGCAAACCGGCCGGCGATGCTGCGCGCGATGCGCTGCCTGATGCTGAAGCGCCGTTCGTTGCGCGCCGAGATCACCCGGATACCGGCACCCACCCTGTTCCTCGTCGCCGAGGGTGGGCAAGAGGGATGGACGATCGCCGACGCGGAGGCCGCAGCGGTGACGATGAGCAATGCCACAGCTGAAACCCTGCCGGGCACGGGAAATGTCGGGCCGTTGGTAGTCGCACCCGGACAGATCGCCGAACGGTTGCGCCGAGCACTCGACAACGCAGGATGATCGCGTCTAAACCGGCTCGAACCGGACCGGCACCGCCGACATGATCGGCATCCGCGTGATCGGGTCGAGTGTCGCCTCGGTACTCAGCAGCTTCGACACCGCCGCGAAGCGGACGTCACCCTCGCCGACGACCCGCCCGCCAAATCCGTGCGACACCGAGACCACGCCGCGCCGCAACGTCGGGTCAGCATCGACGACGACGTCGATCGTGCCGTGCTCCGAGCGCAGCCTCATCACGTCTCCGGGGCGGCCGTCCAGCGCGGAAAGGTCATCGGGGTGCAACTGCACCGGATTGCCGTCGGCGGTCTTGGGCACCTCGTGGACCATGCTGTTGTAGACCTTGCCGTTGCGCCGACAGATCATCAGGTGCGTGAAAGCCCCGTCGGGTCCGAAAGCGCCCTCGGTGCCTGCTTCGTGGGCCAGAAGCTGGTCGATCTCGCCGGCCACGTCGTCTCCGAAGACGTTGAAGCGATCGTCCATCCCCTCGAACTTGGGGATCACCTGCACATTCGAGTACTGGTCGTACACCTTGCCGCCGTCGTGGCTCACGATGTCGTCGAGTGGAATCCGCGTCGAACCCTCGGGGTACAGCTTCGCGAAGATGCCGGTGGGCGTCTCGGCGTCGTCACGGCACAACGGCCCGCCCGCCAACTCGATCGGTGTGCCCAGCCGCTGGGCCAGCTCGGCCAGGTAGACCCACTCCTCGCGCGCGTTGCCGGGCGGGTCGACGACGCGGTCGGCGAACTGTACGAACGGCTGGTTGTAGAGATAGTCGTTGTATGCCGTGATCTCGGGCCGCTCCAGGCCGTAACTGGCCGGTAGGACGTAGTCGGCCAACTCGACGGTGTCGGTGTGGCGCACGTCGATGCACACAAGCAGATCCAGGTCTTCGAGCGCGCGACGGGTCTTGTCGTTGTCGGGCCACGACGTCATGGGATTGCCGCCGACGACGATCAGTGCGCGGATCTGCCCGTCGCCGGGCGTCAGGATCTCGTCGGCCAGCGTGGCGGTCGGCATCTCCTGGTACAGCTGGTGCGCGCCGTGCAGCCGCGACCGCAGCGTATTGGCCGCCGGGTTGATGTTGTCGGGCATGAAGTCACGCGGTACCACCGCCGCGATCGCCGGTAGGTCGGGCATCAGCAGCGCCAAGGTCTCGTGCACGTCGCCGGCACGGTTCACCCGGCCGCACAAGGCGTTGATGGATGCGATCAGGTGCTCGGTGATGTTGCCGTGCGGGCCCATGTCCGGCCCGGTGGCGCTGCTCACCGTGCCGCGCGGGCCGGCCGCGAACAGCGCGGTCGCGGCCTCGATATCGGCGCGCGCCAACCCTGTGCGCGCCGCGACGAAGTCGAGGGTGAACGGTTCAACAGCTGCGCGCAACTCTTCGACGCCTGTCACGAACTCGTCGCAGAACTCGGTGTCGACCATCTCCTCGTCGAGCATCATCCGGACCATGCCGGCCAGCAGGACGGCATCCTCCCCGGGGCGGATCTGCAGGTGCAGGTCGGCCAGCGCCGCGGTCTGAGTGCGGCGTGGGTCGACGACGATGAGCTTGAGGCCGCGAGCCTGCGCCTCGCGGATGGCTTTGGGACGCCACCCGGGCGGTGCCCCGGGCACGTTGAGGCTCGACACGACGACGTTGTTGCCGATCGACATCGCAACATCCGACGATTCGAAGTCGTGCACCCCGCCGGCCCAGACGCCCACGCGCCCGGCCGCGGTGATTTTCGCGGGCTGGTCGATCGTCAGCGATGAATAGAATTGGTGCGACCCGATGCCCTTGAGGAAGGCGTGCGCCGTGGGCAGCAACGTCGTCTTGAACGTGGCGCCGTTGCCGCAGTAGAGCGCGATCGACGTCGGGCCGTGTTCGTCGCTGATCGCGGCCAACCGTGCCGCGATCTCGTCGAGGATCGTCGACGGGTCGTCGGCGACGAGGTCACCGTCGACGCGGCGCATCGTCGCGGTCAGGCGGTTGGGCGCGGTGAGCAGGTGGTGGAACTGTCGGCCCTTCGTGCAGCTGAAGCCTCGGCTCATCGGGTTGTCGGGGTCGGGGCGCATCTCGACCACGCGGCCGTCCTCGACGACCGCTTCGAAACCGCAGAAGGCACTGCAGATCGAGCAGAACGTCTTCTTGACGGTTGAGGTGACTGTGGGCTGGGTCACAACGGACATGGGTTGAACCTACCCGGTTCGTCTCTCAGGTACGTCGCGCAGGTGCGACGAGGATGACCAGCGCCAGTGCAAGCAGCGCCATGCCGGTCCAGCCGCGCACCCCCAGGTGCTCATGGAGGATCACGACGGCGAGCAGCGTCGCGACGGCGGGTTCGACGAGCGTGATCGTCGTCGCGGTCGTGGCGTCGACCCCGGCCAGGCCGCGGCTGAACAACACGTACCCGAGGAACATCGGTACGACCGCCAGGTACAAAAGCACGAGCCAGGCGGTGGCGGGAATGCTGGCGGTCAGCGTCAGCCCGATAGCGGCGTTCGGCGCCAGGATCACTCCGCCGAGTCCGAGGACCGCGCCGGTGGCCGCGCCGCGCGGGACGTGTCGCTTCATCAGTCGGCGCAGGGCCCAGGAGTATCCGGCGTAGGTGGCGCCGGCCACCAGTCCGAGGGCCACGCCGAGCGGGACCGAGGGCCCAGGGCCGTCCGAGTTCTCGGTCAGGCACAGGGCGGTGCTGCCGGCGATTCCGACGAGGCAGGCGATCATCCATCGAACCGTCAGCGCACGGTCGTCGAGGACGCGTTCGATGACCGCCGAGGCCATGGGCGCCGAGGCCAGCGAGACCACCGTTCCCAGAGCGACACCGCCGACACGCATCGACGAGTAGAACGCCAACGGATAGATGGCCACGCACAGTGCGCCGACGACGATGACGGCGGTGTTGCGCCGCAGGGCGCCCATGTTCGCACGCATGGCCTCGGAGTTGGCGATGATCTGCAGAAGACCGCCACCGCCCATCGCCACCGCACCGATCACCAGCGGGCTCACCGTCGGCGCGTAGGCCGCCGCCAGCCCCGTCGTGCCCCACAGAACGGCAGCCGCGCACACGGCGATGGCGGGGGAGCGGGTCAAAGGTTCCAGATCCGAGGCTCGGCGAACTCGAGTGAGTTCCCCGAGGGGTCGCGGAAGTAGATCGAACGGCCACCCATGGGCCATTCGAAGTCGGCTTCGATGTGAACGCCCGCCGCGGTGAGGCGTGTCTTCCACTGCTCGATTTCCTCTGCGCTGGCGGCGAAGCACAGGTGACCCTCGCCGGTCATACCGTGCGGAGGGACGGGTACGCGGGCATCGGGCGGCGGGGGCACGCGGGTGGCCTCGGCGTTGAAGAGTAGGACGACGCCGGGACCGCATCGGAAGAAGACGTGGCGGCCGGGTTCGGCGAGGATCTTCTCCATCCCCAGCACGTCGGCGTAGAACTGCGCCGCTGCGTCGAGGTCGGTGACGTAGAGCGCGGATTCAAGAACAGCCGAGGGTCTCATTGTGGCTGAGTATAGGTCGGCGAACCGTCGTGCCGGTGCGCGGTGAAGGCTGTCGTACCCGTCTCTTCGGCGCTGAACCCGCGTGTGCAGCGCGCCGACCAGCACCCACGCTCAAATGGCGGGCGCCGTTCGACGGTCGAGGAGGAACCACGTGTGCTGATCGTCTTTGCCCTTGACGGTGACGGTGCCGCGCTCTTCGAAGTCGAAATCGTCGGCCAATTCGTCCCGAACCTGTGAGGTCACCTGGATGCGGCCGGGAACGCCGGTCGACTCCATGCGGGAGGCGAGGTTCACCGCATCGCCCCACACGTCGAAGAAGAACTTCTTCGATCCCACAACACCGGCCACCACGGGTCCGTCGGCGATACCGATGCGCAGCGGCATGGCGTGGCCGTCGGCATCGTGCAGGTCGGCACAGACTTCGCGCATATCGAGGGCGAAGCGGGCCAGCGCGTGTAGGTGGTCGGGTCGTGGGTCGGGCACACCGCTGACCACCATGTACGAGTCGCCGGTCGTCTTGATCTTCTCCAACCCGTGGGTTTCGACGAGGTCGTCGAGCTCGGTGTAGAGGCGGTCGAGGAAGCGCACGACCTCCGATGCCGAGGTGTGGCTCGACATCTCGGTGAACCCGGCGATGTCGGCGAACAGGATCGAAGCGTCGGCGTAGTCGTCGGCGATCTCGGCACGGTCGGGCTGTTTGAGACGTTCGACGACGGTGCGAGGCAGGATATTGTCCAGCAGTGCCTCCGACCGGTCGTACTCCTCCTCGAGTGCGGCCTCGGCCCGCTGGATCTCGAGCAGGCCATAGCCGACGATGCCCGCAGCCAGCGTGCCAGCCACGATCGCGTTGACGACGTATCCGGCGTCGAGGAGCCATTGCGGCGCGGTGTCGGTGTCGGCTGCGACTGCAAAGTGCAGGATGATCACCGCCGACGCGCAGATCACCAGCACGGCGACCGACATCCAGATCCGCTTGATCCCGACGACCATCGGCGCCGCTGCGGCCATGACGAAGAAGTAGGACTGCAGGCCCGCGTCGGTGCCAAGTAGGACGGTGAGGCCGCAGAGGCTCGTCGTTCCGACGAGGATGAACGCGACCGCAGGCACCAGCGGTCCAAAGCGTCGTAGGGAGGGGACCGACGCCAGGGCGATTGCCATCATGAAGTTGATCAGCACCACCGGCCTCGGACCGCCTCCGAACAGCGCCACCGTGGCGAAGCAGAAGCTGACCACCGCCGACGAGTAGGAGGTCAACGACACCAGGCGCAGTCCACGGACGTCGACGTCCGATGCCAGTGGCGCACTGGTTCCCATCAGGCACGATTCGCGCAGATCAGCGGTGCTGGGCACGAAACGAGCCTAACAGCGTGATGTGGCGCTGGGAGGCCATGCGGCGGGGTCGCCGCCCCACGGGGTGGCCAGGGCCGGGTAGAGATCGGGGATGCCCGGGCCGATGATCGGCGGGGCCGCGCAGGTGACCTTGCCGACGGTCGTGACGCCTGTTTGCACGGTGGGTGCGTGGTCGACATCTGGACTGCCTGCTGTGCCAGTCGTCTGCAGGAGCCGTTGCGCGATCCCGGCGAGTGAGATGGACACGTGAAAGGTGCCACCGTCCTCGCGCTGCCGTTGCAGGGCCTTGACGACACCAGCGGTGAGGAAGTGCCCGGCGCTGTGATCCAGAGCCTGCGCCGGCAAAGCACCCGGGGTGGTGCCGGTACTGCTGTGGACTGCGGCGATGCCGGTGACGGCCTGGACGATGCTGTCGAACCCGCGCTCGAGCGCCCATGGTCCGTCAAGCCCCCATGCGCTGATGGTGCCGACGACGAGGCCGGGGAACCGCTCGACGAGTGCCTGTGGCGACAGCCCGTAGCGGTCCAGGCCGCCCGGCCGGTACCCGGTGACGACGACGTCCGCGTCGCGCAGGAGCGTGTCGAGCGTCGCACGGTCTCCGGTCTCGCCGAGGTCGAGCGTGGTGGACAGCTTGCCGGGGCCGGTCTCCAGGTGCTGCCACCAGATCTCCGGGAGGCGTGGCGAGTCGACGCGTACGACCGTCGCGCCGGCAAGCGCGAGGTTGCGGGTTGCGACGGGACCGGCGATTACGCGTGTGAGGTCGAGGACTCGGACCCCGTCAAGCGGTGTCGCGCCGCGGGTGTGCATCCGTGCCGACGCGCCAGGCGCGTGGTCGATGTGTATGAGCGGTTGGGATGCCAGATGCCTTGCATGCGGATGCTGTGCCCATTCCTCGGGCGTGCGGACCGCTCCGACGATCGCTCCCCAGGATTGCGCCGACGACTCCAGGTCGAGGGCGGACCACTCGGCGAAGGACTCCGCGACCGTGGTCCGCCCGGCATCGGGTGCGACGCCGAGCAACTGTGCCAGCCGCTGCGCATGGTGTGGATAGTTGCCGTGGGTGCGGACCCAGCCGTCGCGCGTCTGCCAGAACCCCGACAGCGGTGCCCACACGTCGGGTGCGATGCCGTCGATGGTGAGGTAGCGCTCGCTTCGCGCCGAGGTGGCGATCCGGTCGCCCCGAACCCGAATGGGTGTCGCATCGGGCAGCTGTCGATGGTCGAGTCGGATCTGCTGGACCGCGAGGCTGGCGAGGCCGACGCTGTCGGCGAGCAGGCCGGACACGTCGAGGGGGGAGTCGAGTCCCACGGGGGAGGCATCGATGCGCTCCAGGGCCGCGGGTTCTCCGCCGAGATCCCGCCATGCCTCTTGCCCGATCGCGGTGGTAGTCATCGTCGACCTCCGTTGCCCCGATTGTCCGTGGCATCCCCGCTGGCAGCAACCGTCAGGTACTGAAACGTGGGAGATAGGACGCCCGCGCGCTCGCGGATGGCCCGGACCTCCTCGGATTCGAAGAAGGCCCGCGCCTCAGTTATCGACGACCACTGCGCGAGGTGGACGACGAGGTTCGGATCGTGTTCTTCACGGAGCACTTCGAAGGTTGTCTCGCCCGCCGCCACGCGGAGGTCGTGTGCGGCGTCGAACTGTTCTTTCCACCGGTCGTAGTCACGGACGCGGTGGGTGACGATGATGCGATTGGGCATGTCAGTCTCCTGTGGTGTCGGGGGCGGGGCTCTCCGCGTGGAGTCTCTCGGAGAGGAAGGTGAGGATCTCGTCGCGCGCACGGGTCGTCGGGTGACCGGCCTCGTCGACGAGGTGCGCGGTCACCACGGAATGGGGTGACCCCACGACGTCGGCGAAGAACGGCGGCGGTGTGGGGTTGGCAGCGCTGCCGGGCACGACGCGCCCGTCGAATCGATGGCCGAGCAGCTCCCGATACGCGGCGAAGCGCTCACTACGGCACCAGACGTCGTCGTCGAAGCGGTAGCCGATTGCCCGCAGGTCCTCGCGGGCGAAGCGCTCTTGGACGGCGTCGGCGTCGGCGGGGGAGAGTTCGAGCGCGGCAGGGTCATCGAGTGGGAGCGACGGGTGGTTCACCACTGGTGCGATCACCGCCTGCTCGAGGCACATGGTCAGCGCGAAGTTTCCGGTGAAGCACATTCCTATGGCGCCGACGCCACGGCCACCGCACTCGTCGTGCGCGAGCCGGGCAAGGGCCCGTAGCCAGGTGGTGATCGGACTGGTCCCTCCGCCCGCGAAGGCGCGGAACTCCTTGCTGACGCAGGCGCGTTTCATGACGGCCCGTCCCGACTCCGCGTCGGGGTAGGCACCGTCGGTGCCGAACAGCGACGGCAGATACACCGTGAATCCGGCATCGCGGACCCAGCGGGCCAGGCGTGCCACATCGGGGCTGATCCCGGGCATCTCCGGCATGAGGACGACCGCGGGGCCCGAACCCGCGACGTAGACGCGCCGGGACTCACCTTCGTGGTCGAAGCAACGGGCGGAGAAGTCGGCGAGCGAGTCGTCGTGGGACATGGTGGCCTTCCTGCAGGAGCGCGGGTTGGATGCGCGTCAGCGGACGGTACGGAGTTGGGTGGCCGAGGCCAGGTGTGTGCCCGAAGAGGTCCAGACGTCGAGGGATTCGGTGAGCCACCGATCGGCCCCGGCCTGGCCGGTGTTGCCGCGCACCAGGACCCACCCGTCATCGCCCGTGGAGGCGTCGCGGTGTGCCTCGGGACTGAAGTGCACCGTCATGCGCACTGTGGGAACCGGTGTCAGTCCGCACAGCAACGCGGCATACGACGGGGCGAGGGAGTCCACCAGGATCAGCAGCCGCGCGAGGGGGTGTATGCGGGGCCCGCGTGTCGGGTGCCGATCAGATCCGGGGCCATGACCGGGGTCGAGCAGGCGGATCCAGGCACACAGTGCAGCCTCGTCGGCGCCGCTGAACGGAAGCGTAGGGGTCGCCGGACGAATCTCGAGCAGGCGGGCAAGTGGCATGAATTCCACCGGCACCGCGAACGGCTGGGAGTCGTCGATGGCCGTGATCCCCGACGGGAGCGTCGGGGTGAGCACGGGGAGTGCGCGAGCGCTATTAGCTGGACGGGTCTGCGCACGGCTGAACACCGCCTCCGCGGTCGCCACGGTGTTGTCGCCGACGGTGGCAATCGCCCGGCCTTGTGTGGTGCGGACGCCTTCGCGCAGCACTTCCACGCGCACCGCCGGCGGCTCGGTGACCGGTGAGAGGTAGTGGGTGGTGATCTCCACGGGGCGGAAGTCGGGCGCGACGGTGGGTTGCATCTGGGCGAGGAGAAGCGCGGCGACAGCTCCGCCGTGCAACCCGCCAAACCCATAGAGCCCCGTGAGGTCCTCGCCGGCCGCCGCCTGGCCTGCGACTGCGAGCGCTAGTCCTTCCATGCCAGTTGCAGGTTGCTGGGGAAGGGCGCCCGGTCTAGTGAGTTGCGTCATGCAACTGACGATAGGACAGGTGCGTCCTTTGATGCAACTGTGTATGTTGGACGTGTGCGGCGCGCCAGTTTCTCTGACATGAATTGTTCGGTCGCGCAGGCCCTAGAGGTGATCGGCGAGTGGTGGACCCCGCTGATCCTGCGCGACGCGATGATGGGCGTGACCCGGTTCGACGAGTTTCAGAAGCGCCTGGGTATCGCCCGCAATGTGTTGAGTCAGCGTCTGGACGGGCTGGTTGAGAACGGCATCCTCGAGACCGTTCAGTACCAAGAGCGCCCAGTCCGCCACGAGTACCGCCTCACTGCAAAGGGCGCAGATCTGTGGCAGGCGCTGATGGTGTTGCGACAGTGGGGGGACAAGTGGCTCGCGCCCGGCGGTCCGCCGATCGAGGTGATCCATCAGACATGCGGCAATGTCACGCAGGCGGTGCTCGATTGCGCCGAGTGCGGTGAACCGCTGCGCGGCAGGGACCTGCACCTTCGACACGGACCTGGCGCGCCCGACGGCGGTGTTCTGCCTTCGAGCAAGATATGACACTGAATCGCCGGCGCCACTACATCGACCGGACGCGGCCTGAATCGGCGAATACGCGTCGAATAGATGGGCGTGGAGTGAGACAGGTGTAAGCATGAAAATGGCCCTGACCTCGCACATTGTGTGTGCTGGCCAGGGCCACTTTCTTCGTAGCGGGGACAGGATTTGAACCTGCGACCTCTGGGTTATGAGCCCAGCGAGCTACCGAGCTGCTCCACCCCGCGCTGTGTGGACCACGTTACCGGCGAGTCGTATGCGCGTGCAAATCGCTTTCCGGTGAACGCGGTCACAAGGGCGTGACCTGCACGGTCGACTCCGGGCACTGGCGCGCGGTGGGGTGGAGCGTCGACCTCGACGACGAGGAGTCAGACGAGAAGGCTTAAGAGCTCTGCTCGGCGCGGGCCTTGAGGCGCTCCAGGGTGACGCGCATGTGCTCCTCGTTGGCGCCCACCCGGTCGCGGATCCCGGTCAACAGGTGGGCGGTGGACTTGAGCAACGACGAGCGGCGGTCCCACATGCTCTCGACGACGGTGCAACCGTCGGCGGTCGGGGTGACTTCGTAGCGCCAGCGAGCGATGGGCTGACCCAGGCTGCTCACGTTCCACGCGAAGGCGCGACCGGCGTCGGACTCGCTAACGGTGCACGTCGTGGTCCAGCGGTGCCAGCCGTTGCGGTTGCTGCCGCGGAACACACTGCCGACCGTCGCGGCATTGCCCTTCGCCCATTTCATGGCGGTGACCTCCTCACCGAATTGGGCCATGGCGTCCAGATCGGTGATGAGGCCGTAAACGGTGTCCGCAGGCGCGGCGACAGAGGTCTCGACGGTGATGGTGGGTGCTTTATCGGTCATCCCCGGCACGCTATCAATCCTGTGCGGCGGCTGTGCATCCCTGTGCGCGAGATATGGAGTTGGTGCGCTTCGCCGGAGTTGCGGGCATTGTGGAAATCGAACTCGACGGAGAGGAAACGCAATGACCGACAAGACCGACGGCGCCGACGACAGCGCCGCCGACGCCGCGGCCTCGGCAGCTGGTGATGCCGCGCCGGCAGCCGCTCAGGCCGGTGCCATCCCGCCTCCACCCCCGCCGCCGCCGGTGACCGAGCCGATTGCAGCGCCCCCGACGACCCCGCTGACGGGCCATCAGGTTCCGCCGTTGGGTGCTCCTCCGAAGAACAATTGGTGGCGCGAGCACCTCTGGACGACGGTGATCGGGGCGTCGTTGCTGACTGGGATCGCGGGCCTGGCGGTCGGCTTCGCCATCGCCTATTTCGGTACGTCCGGCCACGACGGCGACCGCGACCACGGCCCCGGCTACCACCACGGCAAGCGGTGGGACGACCGTGGCCGCCACCACGGTCGGCACGACCGTGACGATTGGTACGACCGGTGGGGCCCCGACCGCGGCCCCGGCGGGCGAGACGGCGACTGGGGCCGGGGCTACTGGGACGACCGTGGTCCCGGCGGACGTGGCAACGAGCAGCCGCCGTGGATGAGGATGCCGCGCCCGACGCCGGGCCAGCAGC